>CAZQNK010000020.1:0-22648 GCA_964594955.1 uncultured Clostridia bacterium
GGAAAGTTCTGCCCGCGATAGGAAAGGGCAGGTCAAAAATCAAAAACGAACGGGGTGGCGAACAGTCCCAATCTGATTTTGAAAAAGCCGATTAGGCTGTATAACGTTAAGCCTCGCGGCAAATGCGTACTTCCCATAGGGAATGAAGGTGAAGTATATAAGGGTTGTAACTTCAAACGATATTAAAAAACTCTCGGAGGTTATACCCGAGAGCTTTTTAATACACATAATTAAGTACGCTAAATTGAAATTTATCGCTTTATTTGTCGCTATCGTTTTGCTCGTTTAAATCTTCATTTTCGCTATTTTCGCTTTGTTCTATTAGCTTTCTGAACTTACGGGTTTTGAAATAGGAGCTTATCATAAACGTAAGAGTCGCCAAGAGAGCTACAAGCATGATCCAAATAAAAATTTTACTGTAAAAGAAAGGAGCCTTAACTTCGAAGTCGGTAAATTCTTCCAAAATTACCAGTAAAGCGCGAATGAAAGCAAAAAACACGGCGCAGATTACCGTAATTGTGCCAACTTTAGACCATTTAATAAAATTCTTGACATTCTTGTTATAATCGTTATTTCTCATTCCTGATATTGCTCCGCTAAATTATTGTTTATCGTTCCGTTATTATACAACGAATCATTTAAAAAGTAAATAAATAAGCGCACTTACCTTGCTTGCAAGGTATATTTTGCTATACTTATATTTTGTTTCTGTGAAAAAATTCCCTGTGGAACTCACGGTAAAGCCGCGGGGGCTTACTTTTTAAATGTTGCATAAATTTTCTTTTATTTTAAGATAAATTTCGGAAATCATTCCGTTGCGCGTTTCATCGGGAAAGACGGGCAACGGGGTTTCGCTTCCGAAATAAGAGTAAATTCCTATGCCTATGACGGCGCTTTCCGTGTATTCCGTCGCGGCGATTATTCCGCACTCTATCAATATCCCCGCAACCTTATTGTCTCCTATATATACTTCGTCCACGCGACCGCATGCGGTTTTCTGCCCGCCGGTTACGGCTATCGTTGCGGCAACGGTTTCGCCGCACATTTTTCGCAGAGCAAAAAGTTTTTTAAGCGGAATTTTAAGGGGCATGGCGATGGAAAAATAAATACCTTTATCAAGCGGCGACGGAAAATTCCCGCCGTCTTTTTTTCTGCCTCCGCTCTGCGCGCGGCTTACGACAATACATTCCCCTACGTCAAGGTATCGCTTTGCCGCCTCTTCGTTTGTGGATTTAACGGTGTCAAAAAGAAAAACCCGCGTTCCCGTGCGTTCGGTCAACTGTCTGACGGAAAGCACGTCACATTCGGCGGGCATCATATAGCCCTTGTTGGTTACTGCTTTAACGCTATATCCCTCGGCTTTAAGGCAGCTTACGGCTTTCCCTACCGCCTGCCTTGAAACGCCAAGCTCTTTTGCAAGGCTCTCGCCCGAAATATAATTTCCCCTGTCGGCTTCCAGCTTATCAAGCACGCTTGATTTAATGTTCATACCCGCATTTTAACACAGTCTGCGGCAAAAGTAAACGGCAGATTTATTTTTCTTAAAAATTATTGCAAAATAATACGCCGTATGTTAAAATGATTTCATACGGGCAGAGGCGCGTTAAACAACTTTTTTTGCGGCCGCATATAATTACGGTATGCAGAAAACTCTTTCCCTCGTAAATTTGGGCGCGGTACGCCGCAACGCGCAGAGAATACGCGAAAGGCTTGGCGAAAGATATTTTTTTGCCGTGGTAAAAGCTGACGGCTACGGTCACGGGGCGGAGCGCATAGCTCACGCCGTACAGGATATTGCAGACGGTTTTTGCGTCGCCATCGTCGACGAAGGCGCGGCTTTGCGCGCGGCGGGAATATCCAAGCCCGTGCTTGTACTTACTCCGCCCCTCGACAGGGAGGATTGCGACCGTGCAAATTATTATGATTTAACGCTTTCGGTCAACAGTCTTAAAACGGCAAAGCTTATCGGCGGCTGTCCCTGCCATATAAAGGTTAATACGGGCATGAACCGTATGGGCTGTAATCTCGAAGACCTGCCCTCCGTGTTGGACGCGCTTGATAAAAGCCGGATAGAGGGGGTATATTCCCATCTCTACGCAGCGGAATCCCAGGGCGCAAGCCTTAAACAGCTTGAAATATTCAACCGAGCGGAGGAGCTTGTCAAGGCAAAAAACCCACATATATGCGCACATATTGCCGCAAGCGGCGGACTTTTGCGCGGCGGTAAGTTTTTAAAGGACGGCGCCCGCTGCGGAATACTTCTCTACGGGTACGCTCCCGCAGGATTTGAAAAAGGCGGCTTCGAACCCGCCCTGAAAGTGTTTGCACGCCGCACGCAGACAACAAACTATATCGGCGGCGGGGTCGGCTATAACTACGCCGACAGGAGTTATAACACTCTTTCGACTTACAGGCTCGGATATGCCGACGGTTTTTCCCGTACGGTCCCGCTCGGTGAAAAAACCTTGTGCATGGACGCTTTTTTGCGCGAAGGCGGAGGCGAGTGGGAGTGCGTCCTGGACGACGCCGACGAATACGCGAAGATGTGCGGAACCATCTCTTACGAAGTTTTAACGTCGGTTACGAAGCGTTCCTTATTAAAATACATTTAGACATGGATAAAGAAGATTTAAGAAAAAAATTAAAAATAAAACGCAAATACTTTCAGAATTACCAAAGGTCGACCGCCGACAACATGATTTTGGAAAATTTTATGGCTGAGTACGGCGGTTTCGACAGTTTTTTCATATACAATTCCACGGGGTCCGAGGCGGGAACTTCGCAGATAATTGCTGAGCTTTTAAAATCGGACAAGCGCGTCTTTTTGCCGCGCGTAGAGGGTAAAAAAATCGTCGCCGTTCCCTACGGCAAAACTATTAGGGGAGCCTACGGCATTTACGAACCCGTCGGTGAACCCTTTCGGGGCGATATTGAAGTTACCGTTGCGCCTCTGCTTTGCATAAACGAACGCGGATACCGCATAGGTTACGGCGGGGGATATTACGACGGATATTTTAAAAACCATAAAACGCTGCGCGTCGGCGCGGGTTACGCCTTCCAGACGGAGGATTTTGAAGAGGATGTATGGGACGAGCGTCTGGATACATTCGTAACGGAAAGGGGGATATATTACTTTGGAAACACAAAATAAAACAAAACTGAAGGCTGTTCGCTATGAAATTTGCGATCTTTTGGCGGGCGTGGCGTTCCCTTTAATGTTGCAGCTTATTTTAAGTACGTCTATAATCAGTTATGCCGATTACGGCGACGATGAGGGAATAGCCGTTGCCGCGTTGGTCATAGGCGAAATTCTTTTGGTTGCCTCTTATTTTCTGTTCGGCAGGCAAAGCGGTATAACCGCATACAGAAAATATATTCAACAGGATAAAAAGAGGGTTCTCGGCACGGAAGATATAAAAGCGTTGCATAAAGTCGGCGAATATGCCGTGTGGAAGGGCTTTGCAATAGGCTTTATAAGCTGTCTGCCGTTTATTATTTTTCAGATTATTGACTGCGCCGCGCCCAACAGCGTGTGCGATTTTGCTTTAAAATACGTCTTCGGCTGGGGATATTTTCCTTTCCATTTATCCGGACTGAACGGTTGGCTCAATCTTTTATTTGTAATTCCTCTCACATGCGTACACGCCGCTTCTTACGTTTACGGTAAATATAAAGAACAGAAAAGACAAAATAAAATTGCGGAAGAGGCCGAATCAAAGAGTAAAAAGAGAAGAAAATGAGAATAATCAGCGGGAAATACAGGGGGCTTAAACTCGTCGGATTTTCAGGCGACGGCATACGCCCCACGGCGGACAGGGTGAAGGAAAGCTTGTTTTCTATCATCTCCTACCGCACGGCGGGGGCAAGGGCGCTTGATTTGTTTTGCGGAAGCGGAGGACTGGGGCTTGAATGTCTTTCGCGCGGCGCCGAATATGTGCATTTTAACGACGTTTCTCCCGAAAGTTGCGCCGTGCTCAAAAAAAATCTTTCAAAATTGAAGGGAGAAAGCGCATATATGATAACCAACCTTGATTTTTCGGTCTGTCTTATCAGGCTTTCAGGCGCTTTCGGACTGATATTTATAGACCCGCCCTATCGTTCGGAGGCGGGTATACGGGCGCTTGAAATCATAGCGGAAAGGGGGCTTCTTTCCGAAAACGGCGTTGCCGTGTATGAACGCGACAGGGCTTTCGCAGGCTCGGTCGGCGGTCTGGAACTGTTTGACGAGCGCAAATACGGAAAGACTTATCTCTCGTTTTTCAGGCGCGCGTTCGGTTGTTGAGGAAATAATTATGAAAAAGTGCGTTTTTGCGGGTACGTTCGATCCGCCCACCGTAGGGCATAAATACGTCATAGACTGCTGTGAAAAAATTTTTGACGAAGTGGTCGTCGCCGTAATGGTAAATACGGGCAAGACCCCTCTTCTTACGGCAGAACAGCGCGTGGAACTCATAAAAAAGCTTTATGCAGGAAGTTCCTGCGTGCGCGTAATATCTTTCGACGGCGCCGCCGTCGATCTTTTGGAGCGGGAAAACACTCCGTTCTATGTGCGCGGCGTGCGCGACGCTCTGGATTTCGAGTATGAAAACAGGGACTTCTACGCAAGCAAACGCCTTAAAGAGGATCTTATAGAAATTTATATCCCCTCCGTACAGGAGGACAGGCATATAAGTTCTTCGCTTGTAAAAAATTCGGTAAAATTTAAAAAGGACTATGCAGATTACCTGCCCGCAGAGATACGGCAGGACTTCATCAAACTTACGGAGGAGACAAATGTTTGAAAAACAGATAAAGATACCCGAACCCGAAGAAATTCTTGAAACTATGCCCTTGCCCGAAAGCCTTAAAAAAATCAAGGCGGAAAGGGACAGGCTTGTTTCCGACGTTATAACGGGCAAAAGCAATAAATTACTTGTAATTGTGGGGCCTTGCTCCGCGCATGAAGCGGCGCCCGTACTCGATTATGTGGAGCGTTTGGGCAAGCTGAACGAAAAAGTCAAGGACAGGCTTGTGCTCGTTCCCAGAATTTATACCAACAAACCCCGCACGCGCGGCGTGGGCTACAAGGGCATGTTCTCCCAGCCCGATCCTACCAAATCGGAAGATATTTTAAAGGGAATTTACGCCATACGCGACCTCAATATAAAGTCGATAGAGGCAAGCGGGCTTGCCGCCGCGGACGAAATGCTTTATCCCGCCAATATCCACTATGTCGAAGACCTTTTGTCTTACATAGCCGTGGGCGCGCGTTCAAGCGAAAATCAGCTTCACCGCCTTGTAGCAAGCGGCGTGGACGTTTCCGTCGGAGTTAAGAACCCCATGAGCGGCTCCATTCTCGTGTTGCTCAACTCCATCTATGCCGCGCAAAGCGGACAGGTTTTCAAGCTCAACGGCTGGCAGGTCAAAACGCAGGGCAACCCCCTTGCGCACGCAATACTCCGCGGCGCGGTTGACGGCTACGGCAACGATATTCCCAATTTCCACTATGAAACCGTAATGCAGGTGGCGGAAGGCTATGCAAAATCCGGTCTTGAAAACCCCGCAATCATAATAGACGCAAACCACTCCAACAGCGGAAAGAAATTCCGCCAGCAAATCCGCATCTGCGAGGAAGTCATGCAGAACAGGCTGTACGACGGGGATTTTAAGCGCATAGTCAAGGGGTTCATGATAGAAAGCTTCATTGAAGAGGGCAATCAGACGGAGGATAAAGTTTACGGCAAATCCATAACGGACCCCTGCCTCGGCTGGTGCGATACCGAAAGATTGCTGTTGGATATAGCGGAGAAGGCCTGATATGAGCGGTATTGGTTATCTCGGCCCCGACGGAAGTTACAGCCATTTGGCGGCAAAAAAATTCCGTCCGGGCAGGCTTATGCACGCATATCCGTCCTTTAAGCTTACGGTTGACGCGCTTTTAAAGGGCGAGTGCGACATGGCTGTTCTGCCTATCGAAAACAGCATAAACGGCGGCGTTATGCCGAATATAGACCTTTTGCAGGAAACGGAAGGCATTTACGCCTTTGAAGAGTGCGTCGTGTCCATAGAGCACCGTCTTATTACGTTGAACGGCGCGGACCCGAGGGAGATAACGCGCATATATTCCCACAAACAGGCGCTTGAACAGTGCGGGCGCTATCTTGCTACATATTTTCCCTATGCACGGCAGATAGCCGCGCCTTCTACGGCAGCCTGCCTCGATCTTATAAGGTTCCCCACGGACGCGGGCATAGTCGGGGCGCATACAAACGACCCAAGGTTCACCCTCTCCAAGGAAAATATAGCCGACGAAAAGAACAATTTCACCCGCTTTTTGCTTGTAAGGCGGGGCGTTCCCGATGACGATACCCGTTCTGAAAAAGTCTATTTTTCCGCAACGTGCAACGATAAGCCCGGCACGCTTACAGAACTGTTGAAACCCATTTCTGAGGGCGGCCTTAACATGACTAAAATCGAATCCCGTCCCATAAAAAACAGACCGGGGGAGTACCGCTTTTTTATCGAAATAGCGGCGGATTACTCTTCCGATAAAGTAAAGGAAACGCTTAAAGAGATTTGTTCCGCTTCAAACGATATGAAAATTCTTGGCGCGTATTGAAGGTTTTCGCCAAATCTTACGTCATGGGCAGAAGTATAATAAAACACAGTACTCCCTGCAAAAATTTAACGGCGGCAAACCGCAGCGGCTTTACGCCCGCGTGCGTGAGATAACTCAGCTGTTGCGCAAGAATGGAAAGCCCGCCGAACGTGATGACAAATCCCGCAAGCGCGCAGGAAAGCCCGTCGCCGGAAGCCGCCAAAGCGCGGCAGCCCGTAGTGATTTCCATAAGTCCCGCGCACAGCGCGGAAGCGGCGCTTTCGTTCATAAACAGGCAAAAAAATCTTTCAAGCGGATATAACAGTTTAAAGTCCGCGCAAAATTGCGCCAGAACATAGAAAAACGCAATAAATCCGCCCGCAACGGCAACGGAAATTATTGCCGAATAAAAGGTGTTGTACAAAAGATTTTTGTCGGTCGGGGCGCGCTTCAAGGCCCCGTACGGCGGATTTTTTTTCGAAGTCAGGCAAATAATAAGCGCAACTATTATGACGGCGGCGGCATGTGCGGTTAAAATTTTCAATCCCGAAAATTTGTCCCCGAACATTTTAAATCCCACGCTGCCTATAATAAATAACGGGCCTGAAGTAGAACATAGGTATGAAAGTTTTTTAACGTCGCTTGAAGAAAGCGCCCCGCTGCCGTAAAATTCCGCAAGGACGCGGCTGCCCGCGGGATAGCCCGAAAGTATGCTCATAAAAAAGCACGCCGCGGCGGCGGGCGGAAGGTTGAAAAATCCCGTCGCCTTTTTAAGGGGCAAAGACGCCCTTTCGGCAATTCCCGTCTTTATCAGTATAAGCGCGATTATCATGAAGGGAAAAAGCGAAGGCAGTACGCATTCCGCCCATAGAATAAACCCGTCAAAGCAGCAACCTATGTACCTTTCGGGGAATATAACTATCGCGGCGCCGAACATTATCAGTGCAATGCAAAGCATTGTATACGTTAATCTTTTTTTCATTACATATTAAATTTATTTCGGAGTGCACAAATTATGAGCAAAACTTTGGGACTTGCCCTCGGCAGCGGAGGAGCGCGCGGCGTTGTTCACGTCGGGTTTTTACAGGCTCTGGACGAAGAGGGAATCAAGCCCGACTACATTGCGGGCTGTTCCATGGGCTCGGTCGTGGGCGGTTGCTATGCGAAGGGTATGACCGCCGCAGAAATCAGGGATATTGTTTTAAATTTAAAAGCCAAGGATCTTATTGATATCGCCCCTCAGCTTATATCGAAAATGGGGTTACTGCGCAGTAAAAAGTTGCACGATCTTCTTGAAGAACACCTCGGCGGTACGAATATAGAGGATATGAAAATACCTTTCGGTTGCGTGGCTACCGATTTGTATTCGGGCAAATTGCACGTTTTCAGGGAGGGCGACGCCGTTATGGCTGTTCAGGCTTCAAGTACAATTCCCTCGGTCTTTCGTCCGATAGAATATCGCGGCGGGTTTTATGTCGACGGCGGCTGTCTTTGTCGCGTGCCCGTGAAATTGGTAAAGGATATGGGCGCGGACGCAGTTGTGGCGGTCGACGCGCTTAAAAATGCGGCAGATCCCGTGGAAAACGTGGGCAATATAATAGCCATGATACTGCGAGTATGCGATATAATGGATTCCCATATCACGTCCCAGACCAGAATTTTGGAAAACGGGCTGTGCGACCTTCTCATAGAGCCTGACATGAAGGGCATGAGCGCCTATGAAATAAAGGAACTTGACAGGGCGTATGAAGAGGGATATAACGCAGGCAAAGCCAATATGGAAAAAATAAAAGAACTTATCAAATAGTCATATGGATCTTTTCGATTTGAACGGCAATGAAAGCGGCGCAAAGCCCCTTGCCGAGCGCATGCGCGCCAACAATTTAAACGATTTTATCGGTCAGAAGCATATCGTTGCGGAAGGCTCGCTTTTAAGGCGGGCTATTTCGCTTGACAGGCTGGGCAGCTGTATTTTCTGGGGGCCTCCCGGGACGGGAAAAACAACTCTTGCGAATATTATAGCGCAGACCACCCACGGCGAATTTATAAAATTGAACGCCGTACAGGCGGGCGTGGCCGACGTAAAACGTGCGGTGGAGTGCGCCCGCGACAATTTGAAAATGTACGGCAAACGTACATATCTGTTGCTTGACGAATGTCACCGCTTCAATAAAACGCAGTCGGACTCATTGCTTCCTGCAATAGAGCAGGGAACGATAATCTTTATCGGTTCCACTACCGAAAATCCTTACGCTTCAATGACTCCCGCAATCGTTTCACGGTGCAGGGTGTTCGAGTTCAGACAGTTATCCGAAGAGGACATAAAAGGCGCGCTTTTAAAGGCGCTGAAAGATAAGCGTAAAGGTCTCGGTGAGTATTCTGCCGAGGTGGAAGACGCGGCTCTTGCACATATCGCGCGGGTGGCCGGCGGCGACTTGCGCACGGCATACAACGCGCTTGAACTTGCCGTACTCACCACGCCCCCGAAGGAAGGTGGCAAAATAACCGTCACTTTGTCAGATGCGGAGCAGTCCATACAGCGCAAGTCGCTTGCCTATAATGAGGACACTTATTACGACTATCTTTCGGCTTTTTGCAAGTCTCTCCGCGGCAGCGATTCCAACGCCGCGCTGTATTATGCAATGCGCCTTATAGAGGGCGGCGCCGACCCTATGCTTGTGGCAAGGCGGCTTGTCATACACTCGTCGGAGGACGTTGGAATGGCGGACCCAAACGCGCTTGTCGTTGCCACTTCCGCAATGTACGCGCTTGAAAAAACGGGCTATCCCGAAGGGCTTATCCCCCTTTCCAACGCAATAGTGTACGTCTGCGAAGCGCCTAAAAGCAATTCGGTCGTGACCGCAATGCACGCCGCCCAAAAGGATGCGCGCGAGGTGCGCGACGACAGCGGCGTTCCGCCCTATTTAAAGGACAACACCTTTGGCGACGCCGATACCAAGTCGCAGAGCTCAAACTATAAATATCCGCATAATTATGCGGGCGGTTATGTTGAACAGCAGTACCTGCCGGATAAGCTTAAAGACAGAATTTATTACACTCCGTCCGATTACGGCTATGAAAAAACGGTGAAAGAAAACCGCAAAAATAAGGGTAAACTTAAATAGTGCCCCAAAATGATTGACACGGCGGGTGAATTTTATTATAATTAAACAAAATTATTTAATACCAAAGGCAATGACGGAGAGAAGTAGCACGGCTTATCGCGCACAGTGAGCGGGAGACAGTGAAAACCCCGACGAATGAATCCGTGTGAATAACACTCCCGAGCCGCAACCCGAAAGACGCGTGGCGCACAGTCGAGTAGGGCGCGCCGTATGCCTGCGTCAAAGGCAGGGATTTGTTCCGAATCCTGTAAAGTGACCGCAAAAGCGGTAATTTGGGTGGCACCGCGGACTTTAACGTTCGTCCTGAAATTTCTGATTTTGGGACGACTGTTTTTTTATAATAAATATATTTCGGAGGTTGCGTTATGGCGGAAATTTACCGTACAAAGACAAACGATAAAATAGATGAAAGCTGCGTTGGGCAGCGTGTAAAACTTGCGGGCTGGGTAGAAAATATCCGCGACCACGGCGGCGTTTCCTTTATAGATCTCCGCGACTATTACGGCGTTGTGCAGGTAGTTATGCGCGACGGCACGCTTATAAAGGGCATTACCCGTGAGGACTGCGTTTCCGTGGAAGGGGACGTCGAACACCGCGATGAGGAAACTTATAACCCCAAAATTCCCTCGGGCACGGTAGAGCTGAACTGCAAGAAGGTAGAAATTCTCGGCAAAGTGCGTGAAAGTCTTCCTTTCGAAATATCGTCCTCAAAGGATACGCGTGAGGACGTAAGGCTCAAATACCGCTTTTTGGATTTGCGCAACAGAAAGGTAAAGGACAATATCGTATTCCGCGCGGAAGTAATAAAATTTTTACGTTCGCAGATGGAGGCTGAGGGCTTTTTGGAAGTCCAGACGCCCATACTCTGCGCAAGTTCGCCTGAGGGCGCGCGCGACTATATCGTTCCGTCAAGACGGCACAAGGGCAAGTTTTACGCCCTTCCGCAGGCGCCCCAGCAATATAAACAGCTTTTAATGGTTTCGGGAATAGATAAATATTATCAGATCGCTCCCTGTTTCCGTGACGAGGACGCGCGCGCAGACCGTTCTCCCGGGGAATTTTACCAGCTTGATTTCGAGATGGCTTTCGCCTCGCAGGAGGACGTGTTCGGCGTGGGCGAAAGGGTGCTGTATAACGCCTTTTCCGAATTCGCGCCCGATGGCGCGCATATAACGGAAACGCCCTTCCCCGTATATTCATATGCGCAGGCCATGCTTGAATTCGGAACCGACAAGCCCGATTTAAGAAATCCTTTAAGAATAATGGATTTATCCGGATTTTTCAATAAATGCACGTTCAAGCCCTTCAAAAACCGCACGGTGCGCGCCATAAAGGTGCACGCCGATATGAGCAAAAGCTTTCACGAACGCCTTCTTGCATACGCCGTTTCTATCGGAATGGCGGGGCTTGGCTATCTCGAAGTGGCGGAAGATTTAAGTTATAAAGGACCCATAGATAAGTTTATACCCGAAGAATTGAAGGGCGAACTTCGCAAAATTGCAAACCTTGAAGCGGGGGATACGATATTCTTCATTGCCGATAACGAGCGCAACGCGCCCCGTCTTGCGGGCGCAATCCGCGCAGAACTCGGCGCGCGTCTTGATATTATTGAAAAGAACGCTTTCCGCTTCTGTTTTGTAAACGACTTCCCCATGTACGAAGAGGGTGAGGACGGCAAACCCGCCTTTACGCACAACCCCTTTTCCATGCCGCAGGGCGGGCTTGAGGCGTTG
Organism: uncultured Clostridia bacterium; assembly: GCA_964594955.1. Lineage (GTDB taxonomy): Bacteria > Bacillota > Clostridia > Christensenellales > Borkfalkiaceae > Coproplasma. Next base: position 11,436 of record CAZQNK010000020.1, read on the forward strand.
GAAGGCGACGTTTATAAAGTGCTTGCGTACCAATACGATATCGTATGTAACGGCGTTGAACTTTCGTCCGGCGCGGTGAGAAACCACGACCTTGAAATTATGAAGCGCGCGTTTGACATAGCGGGCTACGACGAGCAGGAGCTTAAAAACAAATTCGGGGCGCTGTATACGGCGTTCAAGTTCGGCGCGCCGCCCCATGCGGGAATGGCGCCCGGCATTGACAGAATGTTGATGCTGCTCAGAGGCGAGGAGAATATAAGGGAAGTCATCGCCTTCCCCATGAGCGCTTCCGCGCAGGACCTGATGTGCGGCGCGCCAAGCGTCGTCACCGAAAAACAACTCAGGGAAACGCATATAAAAGTCAGAATTTAAAGTAAAATTCAGCTTAAATAAAGAGGTCGATAAAATGAACCGTGAAGAAATAAAGGCTCTCGCCCGCCTTGCCCGTCTGGAATTTTCCGACGAACGTTGCGGGGAGTTCGAAAACGAATTTGAGGAGATTATAGAGTTTGCTAACGCTATAAATTGCGAGATTGAGGGCGACAACTCGTCCATAAACGAGGTCGGCGGACGCGAGATAGCGCTTGAAGATCTGCGCCCCGACGAGGTGGGCGAAAGCCTTCCCAATGAAAAGATACTTTCCAACGTCAAGGGCGAGGACGGCTATTTCACCGTAAGGAGGGTGGTCAGATGAACAGCGTCATAACCCGCCTTTCTTCCATGCTTCAAAAGGGAGAAATTTCGTCCGTAGAGCTTACAAAACTCTATATATCTGCTATCGAACGCGAAAACCCCGCCCTGAACGCATATGTTCACGCCACTTTCGGAGAGGCGCTTGAAAATGCAAAATACGCCGATAAACTCATTAAAGAGGGCAAGGCTTCGCCCCTCACGGGCATACCCATGACCTTAAAGGACAATATCGCCACCGACGGTCTGCCCACAACCTGTTGTTCGAAAATTCTTGAAGGGTTCAGACCGTATTACGACGCAACCGTCTGGCAAAAGCTGAAAGCGCAGGGCGCGGTTCTTTTAGGTAAGACGAATATGGACGAATTTGCCATGGGTTCAACGTCGGAAACTTCAATCTACGGCGCGCCCAAAAACCCGCGCGATAAATCGCGGGTCACGGGCGGTTCTTCCGGCGGCGGCGCCGCCGCCGTCAGCGCAAATCTGGCGGCTTACGCCATCGGCTCGGATACGGGCGGCTCTGTCCGCCAGCCGGCGGCTTTCTGCGGCGCGGTAGGCTTTAAACCCACTTACGGCGCGGTTTCGCGTTACGGACTGATAGCTTACGGCTCTTCGCTCGACCAGATAGGCCCTATAACGCGCTCGGTTTCGGACGCGGCCGCCGTCTATGACGCAATAAAGGGCGAGGACAAACGGGACATGACTTCCGCCCCCGTAGACATGCAAAAAACGCAGTTGGATCCCGACGTAAAGGGGCTTAAAATAGGTCTTGCAAAACAGTTTTTCGAAGGGCTTTCCCCCGATATTAAGGGCGCGGTGGAGGGCGCGGTCGGGCGCTATGAAGAGGCGGGGGCGGAAGTGGTTTCCCTCGATATCCCCTCCCTCAAAGCCGCGTTGCCCGTGTACTATATTATTGCCTGCGCGGAAGCTTCTTCCAACCTCGGCAGGTATGACGGAATACGCTACGGCTACCGTGCAAAAAACTATTCGTCCGTGGACGATATGGTCGTCAAGACAAGAACCGAGGGCTTCGGCAAAGAGGTTCAAAAGCGCATAATGCTGGGCACATACGTCCTGTCGAGCGGCTATTTCGACGCGTATTATAAAAAAGCCTGCCTGCTCAGAGAAAGAGTGCGCGCCGAACTTTCCGCGGCGTTTGAAAAATGTACGCTTTTAATGGCGCCGACCGCCCCGCGTACGGCGTTTCCCTTGGGATATTCGGGCGGCAACGCTATAGAAACATATCTTTCCGACGTCTGCACGGTGCCCGTGAATATAGCGGGTCTGCCGGCCGTTTCCATACCGTGCGGAACGGATAAGGCGGGGCTTCCCATCGGGTTACAGATAATAGGCAATAAGTTTTGCGATGAACGCGTGCTTTCCGCAGCGTATTTTGCGGAAGTTTGCGACCTATTTAAACTTGAAGAGGTCGAAGGAGGGGTAAGGCTGTGAAATACGAACTTGTTTCGGGTCTTGAAACCCATGTAGAACTTGCAACCGCCACGAAAATTTTCTGTTCGTGTACTACTGCGTTCGGCGGCCCGCCAAATACGCATTGCTGTCCCGTCTGCACGGGTCAGCCCGGGGCGCTTCCCGTTCTGAACAGGCGGGCGGTGGAGTTTGCAATCCGCGCGGGGCTGGCCACTCACTGCAAAATAAACACCGTCACGCATTTGGACAGAAAGAACTATTGCTATCCCGACCTTCCCAAAGCCTATCAGATATCGCAGTACGACAAGCCGCTCTGTTACGGCGGCTATGTTGAACTTGAAAGCGGCAAAAGGATAGGTATTACGCGTATTCATATAGAAGAGGACGCGGGCAAGCTTGTCCACGACAGGGGCTTCACCTTTGTGGACTACAACCGCGGCGGCGTTCCGCTTATAGAAATTGTTTCGGAACCCGACGTCTCTTCCGCAGAGGAAGCGCGCGAATATGTTGAAAAATTACAGCTTATAATGCGCTATATCGGCGTTTCCGATTGCAAGATGCAGGAAGGCAGCATGCGCTGCGACGTAAATATTTCCCTCCGCCCCGAGGGCAGTAAAACGCTTGGAACCCGCACCGAGATAAAAAACATGAACTCCATGAGCTTTATGGAGCGCGCTATCGCCTATGAATATGAGCGGCAGGCGGAAATTCTCGACGGCGGCGGAGAGATAGTGCAGGCAACCATGCGTTTTGACGAGCACACGGGCGAAACTTCAGTCATGCGCACCAAAGAGGACGCGCAGGATTACCGCTATTTCCCCGAGCCCGACATTCTCACCGTTCATATAAAGCAAAGCACGGTGGAAGAGGCGCGGGCGGCGCTCCCCGAACTTCCGCTTGACAAATTGAGAAGGTATACGGGCGAACTCGGCATAAGCGATTTCAACGCAAGACTGATTTATAAATATAAGCGCGTATGCGACTTTTTGGAGGAAGCGATAAATTGCGGCGCGGGTGCAAAAAGGGCGGCAAATTTGATTGCGGGCACGGTATATTCCTCGCTCGCCACCGAAGAAGATAAGGAAAGGTTTGAAATATCCGTAACCCCCCGTGATTTCGCCAAGCTTGTAAAATATCTTGACGACGGAAAGATAAACGCCACGCTTGCGCAGATGACCCTTTTGAAAATGCTTGAAAGCGGAGAGGGAGTTGATAAATTCATATCTGAAAGCGACGTTGCGGGCATGGACGTTAATCAAATGACCGAGCTTTGCAGACAGGCGATAGAGGCGAACCCTCAGGCGGTCGCGGACTTTTTGGGCGGAAAGGAAAAGGCGATCTCCGCGCTGTACGGTTTTATAAAGCGTTCCACGCAGGGCAAAGCCGATATAAAAAAAGCCGACGAAATAATTAAAAAACTGTTAAAAGGCTGATTGACTTTTACATTATTAACGCGCTGCGCGCAAAGAATTTGCGCGCAGCGCGTTTATTTCACTTCCCCGACACTCAAAACAGTTGAAAATTTTTTAATCGTGTGTTATAATAAACAAAATGGTCAGTGCATTTTAAAAATGTTATCGTCCGTAAACATTTCAAAAGGTCTTTTTTATGGCAGCAAACGTTAACAGCCTTGAAGGTAACGAACTTTCAAACGGCGATTATCTCAGAAAATCCGTACCCCAATCAAGATGGGGCGATACATGGGACGTATTCAAATCCAATTTCGGCAAAATTGTCCTTATCAATATTTTCGTCCTCATCACATTCATTCCGGGGATCGTGCTTATGCTTTTCCGCAACGCGTACATAAGCGGTCTGGGTTCTATCTATCCCTTTAATCCAAGTATATCTTATCCCTACTACCCCGATCTCCGCGGACTTGTAGAGGGAGTATATCTTTCCGCCGACATGATGTTTTACGGCGCTTTGATTCTGGCGGGCTTTATCGCGTCATTGGGTATATCGGGCGCGGCGTATTCCATTAAAAAGCTGATAAATACTCACGGCGAATTTACCGTAAAAGGTTTCTTCCACGGAATACGCGTTTCCTATTGGAACACCGTATTGCCTGTAACTTTATTCATGCTATTTGTCTTTGCAACCGTGCTTATCGGCGATTGGAAGGATCTTTATATCGCAACGGGCGGCTCTCCTGCCGGCGCCGTCACGGCTTATGTGTTTATCATTATTGCGACCGTGCTTGTCGGTCTTTATTCGGCATGGGTGCTTGCCGTCGGCGTAAGCTACCGTGTAAAATTTTTCACTCTTCTGAAAAATTCTATGGTGTTTCTGATCGGTACGCCTTTGCAGACTGTTCTCATGGCGGCATTCGCCTGTATTCCCATATGGCTGTACCTGATCGGCGGGTTCTTCAAGATAATTGCACAGCTTTTGTTCATATTCTTCGGGTTCTCGTTTATACTCCTCTCATGGATGAGCTATACGCAGTGGGCTTTCGATATGTTTATAACGCCCAATATCAAGGCGGAAACCGAAAGAGCAAACGCTGCAAAGAGCGAAAAACAGCTTGCGCTTGAAAAGGAAGAGGACGCAAAACAGGTTGCTTTAGAGCTTCTTGCGGCGGGAAAAAGCGAACTTATCGCCCGCCCCATCATGCCTATATCGGATGAGACCGCCGTAATCCCCCTCGGCGCAACGTTTACCCGTGCGGCTCTGTCGGGCGTCGCCGACGAACGCGCTAAGCTCGGCAAAGATATATCCTCTTATGAGGACGCGCATAAAAACGATCCCGTATACGTCGAATATAATAAGATGTTTGCCGAACGTGAAAAGGCTTTGCAGTCCCCCGACGGCAAGAAGGGCAAGAAAAAGCGCGTCAGCCCGGACAATCTTTTAAAATGAAAAACAATTCCTATTCCGCTCTCGGCGGAGTGTTCGAGTATCTGAACGGCGACTGCGGCTATGAACAATGGTCGCAGTATTTAATTAAAAAGCTGTCGGCAATCCCCGTCGGCGCCCGCGGCGTGGATATAGGCTGCGGAAACGGTTATTTCACCCGCGCGTTAACCCGTGCGGGATATAATATGACGGGCATAGATATTTCTCCCGAAATGCTTTCAAAGGCAACCGATTTAGCCCTTTCCGAGGGCGTCCGCGCCGAATTTTTACTCGGCGATATAGCCAAACTAAAATTAAATTCGCGCGCGGATTTTGCGATAGCCGTCAACGATTGCCTGAATTACGTCCCGCATGAAAAACTTTCCAAGGCGTTCCGCAGCGTGTATAACTCGTTAAAGAGCGGCGCCATGTTTGTTTTCGATATCTCTACGCCCGAAAAGTTGCGCAACGTAGTCGGCAATAATCTGTTTGCAGATGACAGGGGAGACGTCGCCTGCCTGTGGTTCAACAGCTTAAAAGAGGACAGGGTGGAGAGCGATATAACGGTATTCACGCGCTGCGCGGACGGCAAATACGTCCGCTCGGACGAGGAGCAGACCCAATATATTCACGAACCCGAAGATGTTGCCGATATATTGCGCGCGGCGGGCTTTTCGGTTGAAACGGAAGGACACCTCGGCACGGAAGATAAAATGCGAATAAACTTTATATGCAAAAAACCATGAACAAACTTTACAAAACGCTTATATTCGGCGGCGATATTTCGCTTTCCGTTCTTGATACGACAAAACTTGTGGATGACGCGATAAAAATACATTCCTTATCCGACGGCGCGGCAAAGACGCTGGGCGGACTTCTTACCGCCGCCGCTTACATGGCGGGCTGTCTGAAAAGCGAGCGCGGGGCGATTTCGATAACCGTAAAATCGGCGGACGGAAGCGCCACGGTCAGCGTTTCGGGCGATATTGCGGGGCATATCCGCGGATATATCGACGGGGAAAGTTTAAAAGGCGGCACGATGACCGTAATTAAAGAGGATGGATTTTTCCGTCCCTTTACGGGTACATGTGAACTGAAAAGCGACAGCGTTTCCGAAAATTTAATGCAGTATTTTCAGTTGAGCGAACAGATAGACACCGCCGTTCTCTTCGACGTTTCGGTTGAAGGCGGAAAATGTATTTATGCGGGCGGCGTGGTCATGCAGGTTATGCCGGGCGCCTCTGAAGACAGCCTGCGCGGCGCGGAAGATAAGATGCGGGAGATATCCGTCGGCGGTCTGTGCGATGCGGACGCGATGATGCAAAAATATTTTTCTTCCCTCACGGAAAAGGGCAACGTCTATCTCACTTTTCCCGAATATAAATGCAATTGTTCGCGCAAAAAAATAGAGGGGGTAATACTCTCTCTGGGTAAGGATGAAGCGCAGAGTATAGTTGCAGAACGCGGAAAAATTTCCGTACACTGCCATTATTGCAACACCGATTACGATTTTTCGGGAACGGACGTTGAAAACCTCTTCAACAAGTAAAAGCATAAAGGGCTTTCGGGCTTTTTATAAAACGTAATTCAAATAATTTATGAAAAAAACCGTTGAAATCGATCTCAGCGACGACAGGCTTATATCCATCGCCGCGGATTTGGTCGACGACCACAATTATATAGGCGCGTTGAAAATGCTCAACAAAAACGCCGAATTGAACGGCAACGATGAAGATTCTTACATGCTCTATGCGGAAATTTTTGACGACATGGGGCTGTGTGAAAAATCCATAAACGGCTGGTTCAAATTTCTCGACTGTACCGATTACAGCGGGCTTTCAGACTGCTTTGAGGGGCTTGCCGTAAATTACATGAATATCGGCAACAGGCATTTTTCGGCATACTATTATAACAAACTTTTGATGGAAACGGACGATATAGACGGCGAAATGCGTGAAAATATAGTCCGTGAATTTCTCGGCGGAGAGGAAAATCCGCTTAAATTCGCCTACCCGCCCGAAAAGGCCGATTGCACGGAAATTATTGCGGAAGGGATGAGGCATCTTAAAGAGGGCGAGTACGACCTCGCCATTGAAAAATTTGAAAGCATTGACGAGCGCAATCCGAGCTATGTTTCCGCAAGGAATTATATAGCTATGTGTAAAATAATTTCCGATAAAACGGACGAAGCCGAACAGGAGTGCCGCCGCATACTTGAAAAATTTCCCCGTGATGTACAGGCGATGACGACGCTTGCGGCGGTAAAAACCGAATCGGGTAACAAAGAGGAAGCGCTTGCCCTTGCAAAAAAACTTCTCGATATAGAAACGTCGGACAGCGAAACTTTATATAAAATAGCTACCGTCTGTTGTGAAAATAAACTTCATGAAGAGGCGTACGGCATTTTCTGCCGCCTTTTGGAGGATGGGTTTTCGTATGAGCTATCCATTCTCTATTTCAAGGCTGTTGCCGCATTCAACTGCGGCAAGTATGAAGAATGTTTTGACACGTTCGATACCCTTCTCACTATATATCCCGACGCGGTAACGGCAAGTTATTATTATGATGAAGCGCGTAAAATGCACAAAAAACATAAGGAGAAGGAGCTTAGCTACTTTTACCGCATGCCGCAGAAACAACGCGAATCTTCTCTTACCATGCTTGCGGCTTTTCTGTGCCTTACCCCGTCGTCCGCGCTGAAACTCTGCGACGAAGTTGACATAACCGACTGCATTTTATGGTGCTTTGACGAATTGGAAGGCAAGCAGAGCGGTGAGTTGCACAGTCTTGCCACGCAAGCGGCTATAAAGGCGAGGCTTGACGATATGGTCCGCGATATACTTCTTGACGCCTTTTTGCCTGATGAATTAAAGATAGAAACGCTTGCTTCTCTTGCCGAACGCAACGAGGATAACGAATTCGGCGCGGTCATTTGCCATATTTATAAGCGTGTAACCATGCGCAAACTGAATATCGGCAGATTAAAGCGCGCAAGCTTTGTGCGCGCATACGCGGGACTTGTTTCCCATTTTTCCATTCTTGACGATATCAACGGGGAAAGATTTGCGCTCTCGGCTGAGGATATCTATAAAAAACTTGAAGACAGCCGGTCTTTGGACGCGGCCAAGGATGTTTCCGCGCTTTCTGCGGCGATTTATATAAATTCGTCGGTGCGCGAATTGGGAGTAAATGAAAAGACGGCGGCGTCGTTCTTCGGCGTAAGCGATAAAAAAATCGAAAAAATTTTGGTTAACGTTCAGAATAAAGTTACCGACGGCGGGGAAGATCAATGAAACTTTACGATTTCGACGGCATGTTCGATGAAAAATTGGGCAAATATATTTCCGAAAACGCAGGCAAGCACACCGAAAACGAGTGGGAGGATTTAATTCCCAAACTTTACGATAAATTCGGCGATACTCCCGTCAGGGAAATAGGTACAACTCCGCGCGGCTTTTATGCCGCAATGACGGATGATGACTTGTTAAATTGTCTGCGGCGGCACATTGCAAAGGAAGTGCCCGTTTCCGAGTTTCTGTGCGAGGCTATCGAGGGCAGGGAGCTTACGGATAAATTAATGCCTCTCCTCGACGGTTCGGAGGGCGAACGGGAATACGCAATGAACTTTATCGCTTCGGACGACCGCGCGATTAAGAAATATTTGCAGATGCTTGTAACGACGGACAACGCCGATATGAAAGACAGATGCGTGGACTACATAAAGGAAAAATCCGATCTCGTTATAGAAGAAGCGCTTGAATATTATAAAAACGGGACGGAACGTGAATACATGTTGGAAATAATTTCGCGTTCTGTTGTAAAAAACGACGATATTTTCAATATTTTAATAAGCGAATTTCGTTCAGACCCCGACAAAGTGCCCATGCACGCAAGCTATCTCGCCGCATACGGGGACGAGCGGGCGCTTCCCTATCTTTTGGATAAGATTGACGAAGAGGGAATTTCGTTTATAGAATATCAGGAACTCAAATTTGCAATAGAGGCGTTGGGCGGCGAATATACAAAAGAGCGTGATTTTTCCGGGGATCCTTATTACGATATAATAATGTCGCATAACGGGGCGCCCGCAGACATATTCGGAGCTACCGAAGAAGATAAAAAATAAAATTCAGGTCGGGGGTTATTGAAATGTGGGATATCTGGCTGTATATCGTAATATTTTTGCTCGGCGCCGTGGTGGCGCTCATTGACCATGCGGCAAGCGCCGTGAAATGCAAGCTGAATAAAAAATTATTAAAATTTCTGCCCGTCAGGCACATACCTACGGTAATAGCTTTCGTGCTTGCGCTTTCTGCGTTTATTCATTACGGGCTCAATCCCGATGGAAAGGCATATTCGCTTTCCATTCTCGGCGTTGCCCTTGCGTTTATGGCCGTTACCGTTGCGCTCGACCTCGGCATTATATTTTGGAACAGAAAAAGTAAATAATCTGTGCGTTTTGCGGGCGCGGCTTTTTAAGCCGCGCCCGCAAAAGCTGGACGGGCGGCGGCCGTTGCAAGATGATGCGGATATCGAAATATTTTTTACGGACTTACTTACAGTTAATTGACAAAATAAACGGCGTTATGATATTATATGTGCGATAAAATACAGATAAAGGGGATCGGCGGCTGAATATGGGTAAATTAACGCGGAAAGAAGAATTTCTCGACGCGACTATGAGGATTGTCGCGGAAAGCGGACTCGATAATTTTTCCATGAAAAAGGTTACGAACAGCATAGGCGTATCTGAAGCGTTGATTTACAAATATTTTCCCTCGAAAGAGATTTTGCTTTATACCTGTTTCGAAAGCGTGCATAAACGCATTGCCGCGCTTTACAGCGGCATACGGATACCCGCGATTGCCACTGCGGAGGATATTTACAACTTTTTCCGCAGCCTTTGGACGACCTATTTCACTTTTTTGGTCGACAACGGATATAAAACCATTTACTATTTCGATTACCGCGATTCCCTGTACATCCGCAACGTAACCGAGCGCGACGACGAAGCGAAGCGCACCTACTTCAAAGATTTTGCCACGCTTATCCACGCGCTTGCCGACCGTTTTAATTTGAAGCAAGAGGTGGATTCCCCGTTTTTGTGGACTTACATTCTGGATACTTCGGGTGTGTTCGCAAAGCGCGTAATACGCGGAGAATTGCCGTCGGACGGGGCGGCTTTCGAACAGATCTGGCAGCTTTTGTCGGGCGGAATTTTGGGACTTATACAGGTTTGAAGGGGCTTTGAAAGCCCTTTCAAAAACCAAAACGGGTGAGTAAGTAATTACTGACTGCGGATTGAAGTTAAAATTTGGTTTTGGGGGACAATATAAGATGGATTCTAAAGAAAAAAAATTTCCGATAGTTAAAACGGTCGTGTATATAGCGCTGATTGCGATCACGGTTCTCGCTTTCGTCTTTACAGAAAGCTTATTCGGCGAGAATTCGGTGTTCAATAAAACGGTGAGTGAAAACGGCGTATTGCAAACTCTCTACACTAAGATCCCTGCGCTTATCCGAAGCGTGCAAATTTTAACCATTGCCGTATTGCTATCCGCTTTGCTTCGGTTTTTGATGACTAAGACTTTGGCAAAAAGCAAGCGCGGGCTCACCGTGGTAAGGCTTTTGAACAGCTTTCTCAAATGGATTATAGGCATAGCCGCCGTGCTTTTGATATTAAACGCCTGGGGCGTAGATACCGCTACGTTGCTTGCAAGCGCGGGAATATTAGCCCTTGTCGTCGGGCTTGGCGCACAGAGTCTTATCGCCGATATCATTGCAGGTTTGTTTATCGTCGTTGAGGGCGAATATCAGGTTGGCGATATCGTCATTATAGATGATTGGCGCGGTACCGTGCAGGAAATCGGTATACGAACCACCAAAATCGTGGATGCGGGCGGCAATATAAAAATAATCAATAACAGCGAAATCAAATCGTTAGTCAACCAAACGCAGGAGCTTTCCCTTGCAAAATCGTATATAAGCATAGAATACGGGGAATCCATTCCCCGCGTCGAAATCGTCATACGCGACAATCTCGACACTATCAAAAAACATATCCCCGCGATTGTGGAGGGACCCTATTATAAGGGAGTGAACGAGCTTGCGGCTTCAAGCGTCGATTTACTGTTCGTTGCAAAGTGTAAGGAAGAGGATATCTATCAGGTTCAGCGCGATATGAACAGGGAATTAAAGATTATGTTTGATAAAAACGGCATCAACGTGCCTTTCCCGCAGATTGTGCTCAATCA
>CAZQNK010000021.1:0-21988 GCA_964594955.1 uncultured Clostridia bacterium
GCTTGCTTGCTTGCTTGCTTGCTTGCTTGCTTGCTTGCTTGCTTTTAGATTGTACCCAAACTCTTCCATACCGTCAACTCTTTTTTACAACTTTTTTCCGACTTTTTTTACGGTTTGCGGCAAACGACTTTCGTCTGCTTCCCCCTTTCCACCGCCCACAACGAGGCAGAGATGTTAGGGATTCCTTACTGCACTTTCATTCTATGATAGTTTAGTTTACCGTATATCCTTAAAAATGTCAAGTAAAATATAACTACATTTAAAATCTTTTCATAAAAAATTAAAAGTTGACGGCGTGTGCCCCGTTCTTCACGAATCCGTCCGTATAAAAAAATTACCCGTTAGACTTTGTTAATCCAACGGGCTGTTTGTGTATTATGAATTTTTTAGTAGATTGATAGACGCCTCAATTTCTGGAACATAAAGTGCGGATATACTGAATTTCTGTGACAGAAATACCGTTCAGCATTCACTCCTGTTCCAATCTCTTACGGTATTGTGCTTTCGCCATACCGCTCGAAGTGTTTTCAATGAGGTACTGCCAGTCTTCATTTGTCATCTTGCTTTCGACTTCTTCTTTCGCCGCTTTGTACGCTTCGTCGTCTTTCGAGATGCGGGGTTCGGGATCTCGTCCATAATCATCCCGCTCCACACTGACTGTTGATTGTGCTTTTTTGCAAGCTCCATACTTTACTAATACATATAAGGCGCCATTATCTAGATGATTATTACTTTAATACTTTTTATTAGCGGTATGTACGGCTGCTTCTCGTAGACTTTAAGTCCACACCGCGAAATCAGGTCTGCCCAGCACGTACAGTTATTGTTCCTACGAACTACTGCGGCACGGGGAATTTTTGCCGTATCGCGCTTCTCGTCAAATTCCTTTTCAGTTATAGGTTTGATTCTATTATACTCATCTATAAAATCTTGCAAGGGAATAATTTTCTTTTTTGCGTTCTTCTCCTCTGTGTAGGTCTTGTATTCATCGGGAAAATATTTCTTAAACCAATCTATTCGCGTGCTTGATAGGTATGTACAAAATATTTCCATATAGGGCAAAGTCTTTGTAGTCTTAAAATCCTCTTTGTTCGGCAGTCTTTTATTCTCTATGTAGAACTGCCGAATTCCGTCATTGATAAGCTCGGTATTCCATCTTGTCAGAGGGTAATCGTCTAACACTTCTTTTATCTTCTGCGCCGCTTCGGTTAGCACGCCAGCTTCTTCTATAGCTCTTTCCATCGCTTGCCTTTTAGTCAGTTCAGGCTGATAGTAAACAGGGAAAAACTTAGTCATAAAATTGTGAGCCGTTAATCCGCAAGTGTGCCGTACGACAGGGTGTGAAGGCAGATCATTTTTCCCAAAATCCGTAGAGGTCGGAAGTCGTCCGTAGTCCGACATAAACTGCTCTACTAAATCTTTTATGGAACTTTCAGTCCATTTTACGTATGGCATTTCACTTAGAATCTCTTGTAGCTTGTTCGCTGTCGTAAAGTCGTTTTTTGCTAAAAAACGGTCAATTACCGCCAAAAATGCTTGTTTTCTTGTCATTTTGAACTCCTTTTGAGAGTTTCAACATACAAGAGTCATCGGCACGGCGTATGTGGAAAATTTTACGCCTATGGACATATCGAAATTATCTATCGCCTTTATCAGCCCCACACAGCCCGCCTGAAATACGTCGTCCGCGTTGGCGTTTTTAGACCAGAATCTGCGCACAAGCGAAAGCACAAGGCGCATGTTGCCCACGATGAACCTTTCACGCGCAGCTTCGTCGCCCGACTTTAATTTTACCATCAGCTCCTGCTGTTCCTTAGCCGACAGAAGCGGCAACCCCGACGTATCCACGCCGCATATAACAACTTTTTGTAACATTGCGTTTCCCCCTTTATGTACAATGCCTGCGGAAAAACGCAACGATGTAGTTTTAAATTTGTTTGGAAATATCCTTTTTAAGCTTGGAAATTATCTTCTTTTCCAGCCGCGATATGTAACTTTGGGAAATGCCGAGCTTGTCGGCCACGTCCTTTTGCGTCATGGCTTCGCCGCCGTCAAGCCCGAACCTCATGCGCATAATGCGCTGTTCGCGCTGGGAAAGTTTTTGAAGGGAAGCTTTTAAAAGCTCCCTCTCCACTCCGCCTTCGATATCCGAAAAGACGACGTCCGCGTCCGTACCCATTACGTCCGATAAGAGAAGTTCGTTGCCCTCCCAATCGGTATTAAGAGGCTCGTCAAAGCTTACTTCCTGTTTAAGGCGCGACATGCGGCGCAGGTACATAAGAATTTCGTTTTCAATACACCTTGAAGCATAAGTTGCAAGTTTAATATTCTTGTCCGATTTAAAGGAGTTTATAGCCTTTATAAGCCCTATTGTTCCCACGGAAACGAGGTCGTCCCCGTCCGCGCCCGAACCTTCGAACTTTTTGGCTATGTACACTACAAGGCGCAGATTATGTTCCACGAGTTCGGCCTTAGCGGCTTCGTCGCCGTTTTCGAGAAGGGAAATTTTATCGCTTTCCTCCTCTTGCGAAAGCGGCAGGGGAAGAGCTTCCGAACCGCAGATATAATCAAGTGTGTTAGCGCCGAACATAAGCGAAAGAATATGTTTTACTTTTTCAAACATCGTAACGACCTAAGCCTCCTTTAAAATACGCGAGCATGACAAAGTACTTTTTCAACCGTTATCTAAAAAATCGGAATGCAGTACGGCGCAGTCTATCCTGACGGGGCTTACGCCTAATTTAACGTTTTTCAGTTCGGTTATTTTTCCGCCTTGGTTTATTACAAGTTTGTCAACCGTAAACACCTTTATTATCTTGCTTCCCGTCACAGTATGTATTTTTACGCCGCCGTTTATCCGCTTTGTATCGGTAATTTCTTCCGCGGTCTGTTCGGGAATTATGCTGACGGGTTCGCCGCCCGAATATACATTGTTTCCGCTATCGAAAAATCCCGTTAGAGACGCCTCTTTATCGCCGTTTATTATGCGCAAAGAAACTTCCGCACGGGTGGCCCCTTTAAATTTTGCGGCAAGCCTGCGTGCAAAAATAATCAAAAGCAGCCCGAAAAACAGAGGTATGCCTATCGGCACGGAAGAAAGCAAAAAACCCTGCCCCGAAGAATATTCCCAGCCCGTAAGCGTAAAGACGGCAATGAGCGCGCCGCCCAAAAGCGCAGTGAAAGCCAGAAAGACGCCCGTAAATTTTAAATAATCCTTCAAACCTTTGAACTTTCCCGATATGAAACAGATTATAAGCCCACACAGGATTTTAAGAACGGTTGTCCATGGCGGACTTATATCAAACAGCGGAACCGCAACCGCAAAACACGCGCCGGACGCGGCGGCAACGGCAATGCGCCTGAATCCCGCACTGTTCTTTGAAACTATCTTAGCCGCATAAAGCAGAACAAAATCCATACAGAAATTTTCCGCCAATGCAAGCTCGATATATACCTCCATTGCAAAATGTATTATAGCGCAGGCGGGCGTGTCGGAAAGTATAAGATTATGTCGAAATATGGCGAATAAAGCAGGATTATCATGTCATGAAAAGCCGCCCGCAAAAGTTTTTAACTTTTGCGGGCGGCTTATAAACGTTCTGATCCTTTTAAAATTCCAACCGTTCTATAATCTTTTGCACCTCTTCACAGGTAGAGGCGGCAAACAGGCGGGTCTTCGCCTCTGATGCGTTGGGTTTCCCCCGTAAATAAAACGCCGCCATTTTGCGCATAAACACGCAGGCGAACCGTTCGCCGTATAACTTTTCGGTATCATTCAACTGTTTCAGGACAAGCGAGCGTTTGTCGGGCATGGGAGCGCCCGTTAGTTCGGCAAAAATCCAAGGCGCATACATTGCCCCGCGGGCAACGGCGATGCCGTCCGCGCCCGTTTCTTCCAACAATTTTTGCGCGTCGTTCACCGAAAATACCCCGCCGTTGGCTATTACGGGAATATTTACGGCGTTTTTTACCGCGGCAATGGATTTATAATCGACCTCGCCGGAGTACATCATATCGCGCGTTCTGCCGTGTACCGTTATCATATCGGCGCCCGAAGACGCGCACATCTTTGCAAATTCCACGCAATTCACACTGTTTTTATCAAGCCCCGTGCGGAACTTGACCGAAACCGCCTTGCCGCCCGACTTGCACGCTTTTATAATTTCGGACGCAAGCGGCAGGTTGTCCATAAGCGCGCTGCCCTCTCCGTTTTTGAAAATTTTAGGCACGGGACAGCCCATGTTTATATCTATTAAATCGAAGGGCGAAAGCTCTTCGCTTTCCACAGCCCTCTTTATATAATCGGGTTCCGAACCGAAAATCTGGCAAGCTTTTATGCCGTCGTACCCCTCGGAAACATACAAAAGCCCGCGGGTCTTTTCACTGTCGTAACACAGCCCCTTTGCGCTTACCATTTCCGTAAAGGTCAACGACGCGCCCATTGCGTGGCACATTTCACGGAAGACTGCGTTGGTATACCCTGCAAGCGGCGCTAAAAACACATTGTTTTCGGCAACCAAATTGCCTATTTTTACCTTATTTAAGCGCATTTTTTGCCTGCAACCAATACCAATCGTATTCGGAGTCGGAAAGAGAAGTCATTTCCTTGCCGTCGGCAAGAATAAGCTTTTCAAATTCCGCAAACCTTTTGACAAACTTGTCGGTTGAAGCGCGGAGGGCTTCTTCACAGTCCACTCCCGCCAGACGGCAGGTATTGACCGCCGCAAAAAGCACGTCGCCCGCCTCGTCGAACACCGCCTTTTTATCGTCCGCAATAAGCGCGTCTAAAAGCTCGTGAATTTCTTCCCACAGTTTTTCGGAAGCTGAAATGGGAGAAATAAAGTCCATTCCGGACTTTGCGGCGCGTTTGCCCACCTTTTGCGCGCGCATACATGCGGGAAAATTTTTGGGCACGGCGGACAAAGTTTCGCTGACGGTGGACTGATGCTTTTCCTCCCGCTTATTCTTTTCCCACACGCCGAGAGCCTCACCCTCGCTTGCGGCCTTATCGCCGCCGAAAATATGGCTGTGGCGGAATATGAGTTTTTTAACAACCCTTGTTAAAGCGTCGCCGCCCGTAAATTCACCCTTTTCTTCCGAAAGCACGGAATGAAAGGCGGCTTGAAGCAAAATATCGCCCGTTTCTTCCTCTATGCCGTCGTAGTCGCCCCTCTCTATTGCGTCGGCAAGTTCGTAAGCTTCCTCAATTACGTTGCCCTTAATGGTTTCCGAGGTCTGTACTCTGTCCCAGGGACAGCCGCCGGGGGCACGGAGAAGACGGACCATCTGTTCGAGGTCGGCATAGTCGTAGCGTTCTTTTTTAAGGAACTCCTCTTCGCTTACGACCGCGGTGCAGGTCATATCGTAATTTTTTTGCCTGTCTAACTCGTAAATCTTTATCTCGTGCGGAACGCCGCCGCGCACGAAAGTGCAATCGCTCTCTTCCCCGAATATGTAGGATAATTTTTCTTTCACAACGCCCGCAATATATTCGCAATCGACGTCATATACGGCGGCGGCGCGGCAGGATTTCAGGCTCTGCACGTCGTATGCGGACAGGCAAGCGGTATTGCCGCAAGATTTTTTTGCCGCGTTGAGCGCATACGAAGCTTTTGAAACGCTTTCAAGAACCTCGCAATCGCGGTGCTTTTTTAATATTATGGAACACGCCGCGTCCTCGCAGACGGCGCCGTCCACGCAGTAACATACGTCCCGTTCTTTTGCCGCGGAAAGCACCTCGGCGGCAAGTTTTTTATTTAAAGTGTCGAAATTTCTGCTGCTTTCAAACAGATTGTCGAGCGGGCGGACATTATAGCCCGAAAGGCTTTTGAAACTTTCCGAACGCGAAGTGCGCGCGAGAATTTCAGATGCGTTGTCCAACGCCGCTTTAGCCCTTAAAGTTATATCCCCTTCGGATATTCCCAAGCCGATTAACGTTATTTTCATATTACGCTCCGGATTTGCTGATATTTAAGAAAGCGATAGCGCGCGTAAGTCGGGAAAAACGGGTATTACTTTAAATAACCGACCCGACGCGAAAGGGGATGCGCCCCGTTACGCAACGTTTGCGCTTTATTAACCCTTATAATATACCATAAATTCATCGCCATAGCAACCAAATAAGCGCAATTTGCCGAAACAGCCGCGCCCGTTATAGAGAGGTCGGTGAAAGCTATAAGCCCCGCCGTAAGCCCCACGCGGAGAATTGCCGTCGCCCACTGCGTGGCCGTGCTTAAAATAGGTCTGCCGAGCGACGTTAGGCACGCCGACGACGTTTGGACGACGGATTGCGTCACGGCGGAAACGGACATTATTTTTATGAGCGAAACCAAAAGCTGACGCTCGACCAAAGAAAGCGAGCCGAAAATGAGGCGCGCGGCTACGGGCGCAAGCGCAAACAGCCCCACCGAAGCGGGCGCGGAAATGGCGAGCGTTATCAGAAGAGATTTATACGCCTTCTTCTTTGCGCCGACGATATCGCCTTTTTCGGCAAGAGGAGTTATTGCGGGTACGCTTGAAGCGGCAAGCCCGTATGTCACCGATACGGGAAGATTTATTATGGTGACCGCACACCCCGAAAACACACCGTATAGCGCGGTCGCATCATCCGATGCCGCTCTCAACAGGCGGACGGCGACGATGCTTTCCGCAAGCTGTGAAAGAGGAAGGGCTATCGCCGTCAAAGTGAGGGGCACGGTGTACTTCAAAACTGAAGAAACGCGCGTCGGGCGGGTACGGTACAGCGGCTGCACGCCCCTGCCTTTATAATACCACACCGCCGCAAGCACGGCGGAGAGAGCTTCGCTCAAAGTTACGGCAAAAAGAGTGGAAGCTACGGCGAGCTCTAAATTTGCCCTGAACACATACGAAAGCGCCACGCCGGCGACGACTTTTATTACTTGTTCGGCAACTTCGGTTATCGCGGTGGGATACATATTGCCCTTGCCCTGAAAATACCCCCTTACTACAGACAGCAACGACACAAGAAACACGGACGGGCTTAAAAGCTTACAACATAATGCGACGGCGGGCTCGCCCTGAATGGTTGCGAGGGGCGTTGCGAGCATGAACATAACGATTGAACCGATAAATCCCACTATGCCGTACAGTCTGAAAGCCTGCTTTTCAGCTCCTGCCGAGCCCGAAGAAATAAGGCGGGCTATGCCCGTGGGTATGCCCGACGCCGAAACCGTAAGTAAAATACAATAAAGGGGATATACCATCTGATATATCCCCATACCTGTGCCGCCGAGTACGTTTGTGAGGGGAATACGGTAAACTGCGCCCAACACTTTTGAGATAAAGCCGCCGAGCGAAATTATAATTGCGCCCTTTATAAAGGACTGCTTTTTACTGAACATTATTCCCCTCCTCAACCGTTGAAATACGGCAACTACGTTTTTACGATCAATCGAACTGACCCGCAAGAATATTTGCGGAAAGCTGTGCAAGCTTACACGCCGCGCTCTCTATTTTTGCGCCCTGTTCGGTTGAAACGAGCGCGACCGCGCCGAGGCAGTCGCCGTTGCAGACTATGGGTACTATTACCTGTGCGGTAAGATCGGACGACTGACCGTCGCAGATGGGGATTACGTCGCCGCCCTCCGCAAGATTTGCGATGTAACTTCTTCTGTCGCGCAGAATCTTTTCCATACTTTCCGAAAGGCTCTTTCCGTCGAACTCGCGCTGGCCGCGTCCGGACGCGTGAAGTACCTCGTCCGTGTCGCAGATTACGGCTATATGACCCGATAAATCGGACAGGGATTTAGCCGTTCCCTCCGAAAATTTTTCAAGCGAGGCGATAGGCGAGTATTTTTTAAGCATAAGCTCGTCCCTGTCGGTAAATATTTCCAGCGGGTCGCCCGACTTTAACCGCAGAGTGTTTCGTATTTCTTTCGGTATTACCACCCTGCCGAGTTCGTCTATCCTTCTCACAATTCCCGTTGCTTTCATATAATCTCCTTAATATAATTCCGCAAATCACGAACATAGCGTTTATGCGGCATTGAAATTGATTTAAAAATTCTATCAAAAGTATGTGACAGTTGAAATTAGTTATACAAAAAATTTTTATCTTATGCTTTTTACATTGTTAAAGCGCCGCAGGCACATTAAACTGCCTGCGGCGCTTTATTATATATATAATGTTTAATTTTCCAAAAGCCTTTTAAACTCTTCTTCGTCTATTATGCGCACGCCGAGCGTCTGCGCCTTTTGAAGTTTGGAGCCCGCCGCTTCCCCCGCTATGACGAGGGTGGTTTTTGAAGTTACGGAACTTTGACATTCCCCGCCGCGAGCTTCAATAAGTTTTTGCGCTTCCGCACGTTTAAAGTTTACGAGAGCGCCCGTAAGAACCACATATTGCCCCGCAAACGTACCGCCCTGAACGCGCTCTGCAATAACGGGGGAAACCCCTGCCGCCGTCAGCGCGGCTATCTCCTTTAAGTTGTTTTCGTCCGCAAACCAATTTACGATAGCTTCCGCCGTGACTTCGCCAATATTTTCAAGTTCCAGAAGCCGCTCTTTATCTGCCGCGGCAAGCGCCTTTACGCTTTTGAAAGTATGCGCGAGATCGCGCGCGGCGACCTTACCCACTCCGTCAATGCCGAGGGCAAACAAAAACCTTTCAAGGGTTACGTTTTTGCTTTTTTCCAGCGCAGAGAGCAAATTGTTTATCTTTTTATCTTTGAAGCCTTCAAGTTTGCCTATATCGCCCACAGTGTAATAATATAATTGCGAACATTCGCGCAAGGAAAGCCCTTCGTACATCTGCTGCGCCGTCTTTTCGGACAGTCCGTCTATATCCATTGCGTCCTTGGAGGCGAAATGTTCCACCTTGCCGACCACGCGCGGCTTACAGTATTTATTGGGACAGAAGATATTGGCTCCGTTTTCGTAAACTTCGCTGCCGCAATAGGGGCAGACAACGGGTTTTTGGACGTCTACGCTGCCTTCGACGTGTTCGATTGCCCCGAGAATTTCGGGAATTACCTCGTTTGAACGCCTTATAAGCACCTTACTGCCCACTTTTACGTCCTTGCGCATGAGGTCGCCGAAATTATTCAGGGTGGCTTTTCTTACCGTGGCGCCCGCAAGTTCCACAGGCGCGACGATTGCAAGCGGGGTGAGTTTTCCCGTTCTGCCCACCTGCCAAACGACCTTTTTAACGGTGGTGACGCTTTCTTCCGCCTCGAATTTGTACGCCATTGCCCAGCGCGGAAATTTATCCGTATAGCCGAGAGCGTCGCGGTAGACCGTCTGGTTTAACTTTATCACGGCGCCGTCGGTGAGAATGTCAAGCGACTTTCTTTCGCGCTCTATCTCTTCAACCGCCGCCTTTACCTCTTCGCCGCCCCTGCATATGCGGAGAAAGGGAAAGACTTTAAACCCCTGCTCCCTCAAAAAACCGAATTGTTCCGTCTGGGAGGATATAGAGCCTTCCGACATGTAATTTATGTTATAGAAAAGAATTTCGGGCTTTCTTTCCGCAGTGATCTTCGGATCGAGATTGCGGATTGCGCCCGCAGCCGCATTGCGCGCATTTTTTAACTGTTCCTTTGCCGTCTTGTTGTAATTTTCGAGGACGCTTAAAGGTATTACCGCCTCTCCCTGTACCTCCATTACGCCCTTATAGGCGATTGAAAGGGGAAACGATCTGATTGTGAGGCACTGTGCGGTTACGTCCTCGCCCTCTATACCGTTGCCGCGCGTGGTGGCGCGGACAAAGAGACCGTTTTCATAGGTAAGGCACATGGTAAGCCCGTCGAATTTGTATTCAACGGTGTATTCGGGATCGGGAACCACTTTGCCGACGCGCGTAAAAAAAGCGTCCAGCTCGTCGTAAGTAACCGACTTATCGAGGCTGTAAAGGCGGGCGATGTGCTTGTGGCGTTCAAACCCTTTTACCGGCTCGCCGCCTACCCGACGGGTGGGGCTGTCGGCGTCCCTTCTGCCCGTCGAAAGTTCAAGCTCTCTTAATTCGTCGTAAAGCCTGTCGTACTCCCTGTCCGGTACGGAGGGATTATCGAGAACGTAATACTCATACGCCCATTTATTCAAAATTTCTATGAGTTCTCTCATTCTGTCCATAGCTGTAACACCTTTTCAATAAAAACACGGCGCGAAATTATATTATGGTCAGGGGAGCAATAGACGCGGAAAGTTCCTTTACGCCCTGCCCTTCGAACGCTACGTTTAACACCGTGCCGCCGTTTTTGACGGAAATTATCATGCCCGTACCGAACTTGGGATGCTTTACGCGCATGCCCACGGTATATTTACTTTTTTCGGCAGAGCTTTCCGCAGCCTTTTGCGCGGGCTTTTTGCTCTTATTATTGCCGCCGTAAAACGCTTTAAAACTGCTTTTCTGCGCAAAGGAAGGCTCGGTAGAATAATCGTCCGAATCCGAATAGAGAGCCTTGCCTGCGGAACGTTCGCCGCCCGCGCGGTATCCTCTGTTGTATCCGCCGTACCCTTTTTCTTCATACGGGCGGTATGCGGACGGTTCTTCCCTCACGCCGAGTTCTGCCGCAAGTTCGCCTATAAACCTGGAAGGGCGGGTTTTATCCCTGTGCCCGTACAGATAGCGGGATTTTGAACGGGTAAGATAAAGCTTTTTTCTTGCACGCGTAATTGCGACGTACATCAGCCTGCGCTCTTCTTCAAGTTCCTTTCCCTCCTGTTCTGCGCGCGAGGTCGGCATAATGCCGTCCTCAAGTCCGCATATGAACACGTTGGAAAATTCCAGCCCCTTGACGGCGTGAATAGTGGCAAGCGTCACATAATTCCCGTCGTCCATTTCGTCGAGGTCGGACGAAAGCGTAACCTGATTAAGATATTCGTCCAACGTTGAATGGGGATTCAGGCGCGAATAATCGTCCACCGAAGCTATAAATTCATCGAGGTTGGCAAGCTTGCCGTCGCCGTCGTCCGTGCCGTCGTCATAAGCAGATCTCAGGTCGGTAAGCGCGATTACTTCACGGACAAGATTATTTACGGGCGTATCCACAGACGATATTATAAAGCCTTTGATAAGGTTTGCAAAATCTTTAAGCTTGTCCTTTGCGCCTGCCGTAAGGGGCAACGCTTCGCAATCGAGCGCGGCGTCGTAGAGCGAAAGCCCCGTCTTTTGCACGTATTCGTACATGCAGTCCATCGTTCTTCCGCCTATTCCGCGGCGCGGCACATTGATAATGCGCTCCGCCGCTTCGTCGTCGAACGGATTGGAGATTAAACGGAGATAAGCCAGAATATCTTTTATTTCTTTCCTTTCAAAGAAGCGGAAGCCGCCGAAGACCTTGTAAGGTATGCCGTACTTGGTGAACTCCTGCTCGTAGGGACGCGTCAATGCGTTTATGCGCATAAGCACGGCAAAGTCGGAATATCTTCCGCCTGCGGCTACGGCGTTTGCAATTGTACGAGCCGTATAAAGGGCTTCGTCCGCCTCTTCATCGGCCTGAAAATATACGGGTTTGTCACCCTCGCCCGCCTCCGTCCAGAGTTTTTTCCCTCTGCGGGCGATATTGTTGCTTATGATAGCGTTTGCAAGCTTTAATATACTGTTTGTGGAGCGGTAATTGCGCTCTAACTTATAGACTTTTGCGTCGGGGTAGTCCTTATCGAATTTTAAAATATTTTCAATTTCCGCACCGCGCCAACTGTAAATAGATTGGTCGTCGTCACCGACGGCAAACAAATTGCCGTGACTGCCCGCCAAAAGCTTGATAATGTTATATTGGACGGAGTTGGTATCCTGAAACTCATCTACGAGTATGTACTTGAATTTACCTGAAAGAAATTCTCGCGTGTCCGCGTCCGAACGTAAAAGGCGCAAGGTTCTTAAAAGAAGATCGTCGAAATCCAGCGCGTTGTTGGATTTGAGGTGTTCGTCATATTTTTCATACACGGCGACGATATCGTCTATGTTGCGTTCGTGAGCGTACTTTCTGCCGTATTGGTCGGGGTCAAGACCGAGCATTTTTGCGTTAGCGATATGGTATTTAACGTTCTTTAAAAGCTTGTCGTCCTCAAAATCCAGTTCTTTAAAGGATTTTTTTATGACGTTTCCGCGTTCCACCTCGCTATAAATTGAAAAGTTGGATTTTAAGCCCGCCTTATCGGCAAACTGTCTGAGTATTTTTACGCACATGGAGTGTATTGTGCAAATCCACTTGCCCTCTTCCCGTGAAAAGTTTGTATTTAAAAGGCGTTCAAGGCGTTCCTTCATTTCCCCCGCCGCCTTATTGGTAAACGTAATGGCAAGAATACCTGAAAGTTCCGCCTTGCCCTCGCGCAATATGTACGCTATACGGGAGGTAAGCACCCTCGTTTTCCCGCTTCCCGCGCCCGCAAGAACCAAAACGGCGCCTTCGGTATCGCACACGGGTTTTATTTGTTCACTGTTTAATCCGTCCAAAAGTTCATCCATGGTTTTATTATATCATAACGCGTAAAAAATTACAATCTAAAAGCCCCCCGTTTAAGGGAGCTTTAAATTTTAAAAAGTCAAAGTCCGTATTCTTTTTCACGCCTGTAACGTTCCAGCGCGGCATGGTATTTAGCCGAAAGTTCAAGGTTGTAACGCTGCTGCTCCTCGTAGTTCAGTCCGTCATAGACGGACCTGTCCGTAAGACGGCCTAAAGCGTCCGAAACTTCGCCCTCGGCATCGAGAATTTCCTTTACGCGAAGGTAAAATCCGTCCGTCTTTTCTCCCTTGATTTCACTGCGTACTTTTCTTGTAAGCGTAGATTTTACTTTAATTTCGCTTATGCCCCTTGAACGCGCCTCCGAAGCGCCTTTGTCTAAATTTTTTTTGCAATCGGCCCAAAAGTTAGTCTTTAAGCGCCTTTTTGCCGCACGCGCCATAAGTTTAATATCTTCCACGGTTATGCCCCCTGTAACAAAATTTTCATGAAATAGATGCGCAACGAACGCCTTTTATATCTGCCGATAAATTTTTATGTTTTTCGGCAAATTTCGTAAGTAAAAGGTCCGTCCGCTATGCGGACAGACCCTCTTTTGTTAATTTCTTATTCTTTTTCTTGCGGCTTCGGCCTTTTTACGCCTTTTTACGGAAGGGGATTCGTAGAACTCCTTCTTGCGGAGATCGCCGATTATACCGTCGCGCGAGCACTTTCTTTTGAAACGTCTTATCGCGCTTTCCACAGACTCGTTTTCGCCTACTTTGATGGTTGACATTTTTGCACCCCCTTTACCCTTTGGCGTGAATTGCGCGCTTATCCGACGCGCCTATAAAGTATAACAAAAGTATAATTCAAAGTCAACGTTTTTTTTGCGCGGCTTAAAAAATTTTTAAAAATAATTTAACCGTCCGCCGAATTTAAAACGCCGTTCCAGGTTCTGTAAGTTTGGAACCACTCTGTATCCTTTAAGATAGTATCGTTATCCGAACAATAAAGCTTCAACGCGCCGCTTACGGTATAGAAAACTATATTGCCGTTCATCGATTCATAGCCTTCGAAACTGAAACTATTATCCGCGAACTTACTCGTTTCGGCGTTGTAATCCGAATGCCCCGTGGCAAGCGTAGTGACGTATATCTTATCCGTATACTTCCCGACGTTATCTATCATTGCCTGCGTGGGGAAAGTATTTAAATTATTTACGGTATATTCCGTAGAGCCGCAACAGCAGCAGACGGCTACGTTACGGGGCTTTATCGCCGCCATAAGTTTTGCGGTAGATGACGTTTTGCTGCCGTGATGCCCCGCCTTGTACAAATCAACGTATTCGGGAAGAATATTGTATTCCGTCTTGTATTTCGCAGGCACGTTAGAATAATAATCTACGAGTTCGCTTTCGCCGTCCTCCTCCAAGTCGCCCGTAAAGAGGAAATATTTATTGACCGATTCCAATTCCTGCGTGAGAAGCGTTACCACCGAATAATTATTTTCGTCCGAAGAATTATTGTAGTAATAATAGTTGTACAGAATATTTATTGAAACGGTATGCCCCTCATCGAGATAATACTGCCTTTGCGCTCCGTCCTTTTCTTCATAGCACTGGCTTGCGGTATAAACGGTCGTGGGGTTTTGCGTTTTATTTTGAAGATATTCAAGCCCCGTACAATAATTTTTGTATATGGCTGTATCTTTATTTGTTTTATCGAACTTAATGAGAGTACCTATATCGTACTGATAGAATAGCCCCGTGCGCGTAGAGCCGCTTGCGTTGCCGACGAACGCCGCGATATGGTCCGTATCGGCGTGGGTGGTTATTACGTATTCCAGCGTTCCGTCCGTACAATATCCGTCTATGTAACTTTTCAGAGTTTCCGCGCTACCCTGTTTCGAGCCCGCGTCGATCAACACCTCCTTATTGCCGCACTTTATGAGAATACTGTCGCCCGTATATTTATTGCCGAGTTCGAGAAAGTGAATGGAGAGATCCGCGGACGAAATTTCTTCCGCCGCGCCCGCTTCCGCGCCCGAACCGCCGTTTGTATTGCCGTTGCCCGAACCGCCGTTGCCGCCGTTCAGGTTGCCGTTTGTGCCTATCTGCACGTCAAAGCCTAACAAACCGGAAAAGGCCTCCGGCTTAAAGTAGTACAAAAGAGCGATTGCCGCTATAATTACGACGAGCAAAAATACTATAAATACAACGGGCGCAGAGCGCTTTTTTGCGGTTTTAGCCGACTTTTTAGCCGTATTTCGTTTTTTATTTGCCATTTTACGACCTCTTAAAGATAAATTGCGCCGCAGGCGGACAGCGGACAGCCGCCAGCGGCGTTTCGTCGGTTCACGTTATTGCAATTTTTTAAGATTGTCTATCTGCGAAAGTATCTTTTCGCGCATGGAGATATATTTATCCAGCTTTTCGCGCTCGGCGTCCACAAGCTTTTTGGGCGCTTTGCTCATAAAGCCTTGGTTGCGAAGTTTGCCGTCAGCGCGGGCTATCTCCGACATGACGTTTTCAAGCTCGGCGGAAAGTCTTGCCAGCTCCTTCTCAACGTCGACAAGTTCGCCCATGGGAATATACAATGTGCCTATGGGTAAAACTTTGGTGGCGCAGTTTGAACCCGCATCTTCCGCCGAAGAAACAAAGAGTATTTCCTTGGCGCCTGCAAGCTTTAAAATACTGTCCGTATTGGCGGTTATAAGCCGCTTGCTTTCCGTAACGATATAAAGACTTACCTTCTTTGAAGGCGCACAGCCGCATTCCGTTTTAACGGCGCGCACAGCCTTTATTATATCCATTATGCCCGCAAAATTCTGCGCGTCCTTCTTATAGGCCAATTTGGAATTATAGCGAGGAAATTCCTTTGTCATGATTGTGCCGCAGGTTCCCGGCATGTTGCGGTAAATTTCATCCGTAATAAAGGGAACGAAGGGATGTAAAAGTTTTAGCGCGTTATCAAGAACGTACACAAGCACGGAAACCGCCCCGTCGCGCTTTGTTGCGTCTTCGCTCTTCAAAACGGGCTTTACAAGCTCTATATACCAATCGCAGAAATCCGACCACATGAAGTCGTACATGATCTGGCAGGCTACGCCCAATTCGTACTTATCCATTGCGAGAGTTACGTCGCGGATTGCCGATTGCAGACGGGAAATTATCCACTTATCGGCGGACGAAAGTCTGAATTCCGATATGGGCTTGATTTCCGCGCCCTCGGCGCTCATTATGACGAAACGGCTGGCGTTCCATATCTTGTTCATGAAGTTGCGGCAGGCTTCTACCTTTGCATCCGAATAACGCACGTCGTTACCGGGGGCTACACCCTGCAAAAGCGAAAATCTTAAACTGTCCGCGCCGTATTTATCTATTACCTCTATGGGATCTACGCCGTTGCCGAGGCTCTTCGACATCTTCCTGCCCTTTTCATCGCGGACAAGTCCGTGCATAAGGACGTCGCGGAAGGGCACTTTGCGCATGTGTTCTATTCCCGAGAAGATCATCCTCGCTACCCAGAAGAAGATTATATCGTAACCCGTAACCAAAAGATCGGTCGGATAGAAATATTCGAGGTCGGAAGTGTCATCGGGATATCCGAGCGTAGAGAACGGCCAGAGCGCCGACGAGAACCAGGTGTCCAGAACGTCCTCATCCTGCACGATGTTTTTGCTTCCGCATTTGGGGCAGGCTTCGGGATCGGTCTTTGCGCAGATTTCCGCGCCGCAATCGCGGCAATACCAAACGGGTATTCTGTGTCCCCACCAAAGCTGGCGGGATATGCACCAATCTTTGACGTTCTCCATCCAATTATAATACGTTTTAGCGAATCTTTCGGGCACAAACGTAACTTTTTTATTCATTACCGCGTTGATCGCGGGGCGCGCGAGCGATTCCATTTTTACGAACCACTGCTTGGAAACAATGGGTTCTACCGTAGAAGAACAGCGATAGCAATGACCTACGTTATGCTTATGGGGAACTATTTTTACGAGATAACCGCCCTCTTCAAGCTCCTTTACAAGCTTTTTACGGCAAGCGTATCTGTCCATGCCGACGTAAGCGCCCGCATTTTCATTCATCGTGCCGTCGTCGTTCATCACCCTGACTACGGGCAGATTGTGGCGAAGCCCGACCTCAAAGTCGTTGGGGTCGTGCGCGGGAGTAATCTTAACGCAGCCAGTGCCGAATTCCATATCCGCATGTTCGTCGCCGACGACGGGAATGGGCTTGTTCACTACGGGGAGTATTACGTTTTTGCCGATAAAATTTTTATAACGCTCATCTGCGGGATTGACGGCAACCGCAGTGTCGCCGAACATTGTTTCGGGGCGGGTCGTGGCGACTTCGAGATAATCGACGTCCGAGCCTTCGAGATAATATTTTATATGCCAGAAATGTCCGTCCTCTTCCGCATACTCAACTTCCGCGTCCGAGAGCGCGGTTTTACAGCAAGGACACCAATTTATTATCCTGCTGCCCCTGTAAATGAGCTTTTTATTGTAAAGATTTACGAATACCTCGCGCACTGCCTTGGAGCACTTTTCGTCCATGGTAAAAGTGAGGCGCGACCAATCGCAGGAAGAGCCCAGCTTTTTGAGTTGCCGCACTATCCTTCCTTCATACTTCTCTTTCCACTGCCAGGCGCGTTCCAAAAATCCGTCCCTGCCGAGTTCCTCTTTGGAAAGCCCCTCGCTTTTCAACTGCTCGACTATTTTAACTTCCGTAGCGATCGAAGCGTGGTCGGTGCCTGGCAGCCAGAGGGTGCAATAACCCTGCATTCTCTTGAAACGGACCACCGTGTCCTGCAAAGTTTCATCCAAAGCGTGTCCCATGTGCAGCTGTCCCGTTACGTTGGGCGGGGGCATCATGACCGTAAAAGGCACTTTGTTATCGTCTCTTACGGCTTTAAAACAACCGCTCTCTTCCCATTCGCGATATAACCTGTCTTCAAATTCTTTCGGGTTGTAAGTTTTTTCCATTTATCCAAGACCTTTCTTTATAATCTTGAATATTATAAAACAAAACCCGCCCGATTGTCAAACGGTAAGAACGCACGCATAAAATGTATTATTAAATTTTTAGGGCGGAGACGGGCAAAATTCCGTCACCGCCGCAGGAGCAAAATGAAAAAAAGACTTATTACCCTGATATGCGCCGCTCTGGTTGCGGCAGTAATCCCCATGTCGCTTGCAGGGTGCGGCGAAAATAGCAGCGTTATAAAAATAAACGAGGTTACGCATTCGGTATTCTATGCGCCCATGTACCTTGCCGACGCGTTGGGTTATTACGGGGACGAAGGTTTTGAAATAGAGCTTACCAACGGCGGCGGCGCGGACGCTACCATGGCGGCGGTGCTTTCCGGCGGGGCGGATATAGGCTTCTGCGGACCCGAGGCGGCGATATACGTCTATATAGGCGGCAGCGACGACCTGCCTGTGGTGTTCGGCCAACTGACGAAGCGCGACGGAAGCTTTCTTGTGGGCAGAACTCAACAGGATAACTTCGATTGGAGCGATCTTGAAGGCACAAGCATACTTGCGGGCAGACAGGGCGGCGTTCCCGCAATGACTTTTGAATATGTGCTTAAACAAAAGGGCGTTGACGCAACGCTAAATTACGACGTCGCCTATAACATGATGACGGCGGCGTTTGAAAGCGGAATTTCCGATTACTGCACAATGTTCGAACCCACCGCGTCCGAATATCAGGCGGCGGGCAAGGGATATATCGTGGCTTCCGTGGGTCGGCTTTCGGGTGAAATACCGTATACCTGTTACATCGCAAAGCAGAGTTACATCGACAAAAACGGCGATAAGATAGAGGGCTTTCTCCGTGCCGTGACCAAGGCGACGAAGTATCTGCTTGCGGCGGACGGCGCGACGGTTGCCAATCTGCTTGCGCCATACTTTGACGGCACAAGCCTGTCCGGCATAAAGACCTCAATAGAAAACTACAGGGCGATTGACGCCTGGGTGACGAATATGGCGATGGAAGAAAGTTCCTTTACCTATCTGCAAGACATAATAGAAAGCGCGGGCGAGCTGGAAAAGCGCGTACCCTTCTCTTCCATTGCGCTGACGCAGACCGCCGACAAAGTTTACAGAGAAATTTACGGATAATGCTTAAATTTAAAGATATAACCTACGCTTACCATACAAAATCGGGCGAAACGCTTGCGCTTGACGGACTTTCTTTCGACGTTAAAAGCGGGCAATTCGTGTCTGTAATAGGGCCTTCGGGCTGCGGCAAGACCACTATACTTTCCCTTGCGGCGGGGCTTTTAAGCCCGTCGTCGGGCGAGGTGCTGCGCGGAACGGAAGAATTCGGATATATGCTTCAACGCGACGCGCTGTTCCCGTGGCGGACGGTTGAGCAGAATATTTTTCTGCCCCTTGAAGTAAAAAAGAAGAACACAGCCGAAATGCGCGGAAAGGCGTTGGCGCTTGCCGAAAAATACGGCTTGAAAGATTTTCTTAAAAAGACCCCGTCGCAGCTTTCGGGCGGCATGCGGCAGAGAGTGGCGCTTATAAGAACGCTTGCCGCGGGACCCGAAATACTTCTTCTCGACGAACCATTTTCCGCGCTTGACTATCAGACGAGGCTGGAAGTCTGCGACGACGTTCAATCTATAATCAAGGGCGAAAAAAAGACGGCTCTGCTTGTTACGCACGATATTTCGGAGGCGATAGCGCTTTCAGACAAGGTTGTCGTACTTTCGCCCCGCCCCGCGCACGTCGTTGCCGAACACGAAATCAACTTCGGCGGCAACAACCCCAAAAAGCGGCGCGAATGCGGGGAGTTTGCGGTAACATTTGAAATACTGAGAAAGGAATTGGGGATTTAACTTTAATTCCCCGCAAAACAAACTGCGCAATCATGTTGCAGCGGGTTATAGAAGGAACACTTATGAAAAACAAAAAATCTACCATAACATGTTCGAAAGAACACCTCGCTTATCTTAAAAGAGAGAAAAAGAAAAAAATAACGGTGACGCTTGCGCGGTGGCTGGTATTGCTTATAATACTCGGCGTATGGGAGCTTTGCGCACAATTCAAGGTGATCGATCCCTTTATAACAAGTTCTCCTTCGCGCGTGGCGAAAACCATAGGCGAGCTGTATTTAAACGGCACGCTGTTCTATCATATAGGAATAACCCTTGCCGAAACCGTGGCGGGCTTTGCAATAGCCGTGGCGCTCGGCTACGCGATAGCCGTAATTCTTTGGGCAAGCGAAACCGTGCGCAAAGTTGCCGAACCATACATAGTGGTTCTTAACTCGCTGCCGAAAATAGCGCTTGGCCCGCTTATCATAATATGGATAGGCACGGGCTATGACGCGATAATTTTTATGACGGTCATAGTTTCGATAATCGTATGTATTATGAACATGCTTGCGGGCTTCGTTTCAGTGGATAAGACCAAACTGCTTTTAATGAAGTCCATGAAAGCGGGCAGGGCTACATCCCTGCGGAAGCTTATAATACCCGCTTCGCTGCCCGCGCTTATGAACACGCTGAAAGTTGCCGTGGGGCTTGCCTGGATAGGCTCTGTCATGGGCGAATATATCGTTTCCCGCGCGGGGCTGGGTTACCTTATAGTTTACGGCGGGCAGGTATTCAAACTTGACCTTGTAATGACGGCTACTTTTATACTTTGCGTGCTTGCGGGCGGAATGTACGGGATTATCGCGCTTATTGAAAAAAAGATAAATAAGGAGAGATAATTTTACGCACAACGCCGCTGCGGTTTTAAAAAGCGATATTTAAAAGCTGTTTTAAAAGCCAAAGCCGCGCGCCGAATATCGGCGCGCGGCTTTTTCATAAATAAAAAGGATTGTATCGTTCCAATCAGACAAGAAACATCAGCACCGCCGCCGTTACGGCGACTGCGATTTTAATACTTTTTTTAATGTAAATATTCATGATGGGTTCCTCCTTGCGCGCCTTTAAATTATAACCCCTTATGCGCGCCATATAAAGTCAGACCGGCGCGGCTTTCCCGAGGCGTTCGCGCGTGTTAAGCCCCCGCATCGACGACAGCTCTGCAAGAATTTTTTCGCTTACGGATACGGGCATGGACTCCTCTTTTTGCAGAAGATAAGTTTCACCGATATGCCTGCCGCGGATCAGACTCTTTTGTCTTTCAATATATGCAGTAAAATTCATTTTTGTTCCTCCACGCTTTTTTCATTTATTATTGTACACAATAAACTTGACATATACAGTCATGTTTGATAAAATAATTTTAAGTTTTTTAAAGAAAATTTTATAAAAAACTATTGACAATTTATATTATTACATTGCTTGTCCGAATATGACTGCAAAAACGGAGATATTTATGAAATACGACATAATGCTTAATATACTTAACCAACTGCTTGCAAAAAAGAAGATCACCGCGCGGGAGATTGCGGAAAGATACGACGTTTCCCTGCGCAGCGTATACAGATATATCGAAGAATTGACTTTATGCGGGGTGCCCATAGAGATTGTGCGCGGAAGATACGGCGGAATTATGCTTGCCGATACTTACAGATTGCCTTCCGGCTACTTCACGCGCGAGGAATATGCGTCAATACTGAACGCGCTTGACGCGATGGCTTCACAGATTTCCGATTTAAACCTGGTTTCCGCGCGGGAAAAACTTATCAGCCGCCAAAAGAGCGAACGGCAGGAACTTTCCGTAAGCGGCAATATTATAATCGACGGCGGAAGTTGGAGCGAAGCGGGCAAATTTTCGGACAAACTGCACGTTTGCGAGAAGGCGGTGAACGAATGTAAATGCCTTTTGATAGATTATATATCCCGCGGGGGCGAACATTCCAAGCGCGTAATAGACCCGCATGTGCTCGTTTTTAAGCAAAACGTGTGGTATGTATACGCCTTCTGCCATACGAAACAATGCTTCCGTACCTTTAAAATCGGCAGAATAAAGCAGGCAAGCTTTACCGGAAGGGAATTCGAGCGCAAAGAGTTCACAAAGGACGACATAGACCTTGATTTTAATTATACCGACAAACAGCTTATCGATGTGACTTTGGACATCGATAAAAACAGTCTTGCCGACGCAGAAGAATGGTTGGGTATTGACAACATAGAACCGAAGGGCAAGGGATTTATCGCAAGCGTAAGACTGCCCGACGACGAAGCGCTTGTAGGAAAAATTTTGAGCTACGGCGGCGCCGTTAAAGTGATTTCGCCTTTGGCGTTGCGGGAACGGGTCAAAGCCGCCGCAAAAAAAATTGCGGAAGCCGAGTAAAGTTAAAGCGCCGCGCATATCAATGCCCCGACGCTTTTATAATGCCTTTGAATAACTTATTGCAAAAAAACGTATTATAAAATAATATTGCCGACGGATTTAAATCCGTCGGCGAAATTTATTATTTCTCTGCGGGCAACTCTTCCCCTACTGGTTTAACTTGCTTGTTATCACTCAGTTCCTTATATGTCCGACGAATAAAGAAAATAGCAATTACAAAAGTCAACAGATCTGCAACGGGGAAAGACCAAAGAAGTCCATCCAACCCCATGAAGATTGGCATAATGATAGGCAACAACACGCCAAAAATGATTTCA
>CAZQNK010000022.1:0-8746 GCA_964594955.1 uncultured Clostridia bacterium
TCGCCTAAAGAAGATCAATTGAAACAAATCGGCTATTCCATCGTAAGCGGATATATCATTAAAGGTATAGATCCGGATGGAAATAATGGATCGACTACGATTATGTTTGACGGCGAAACTAGAACGTTTCCATACGGGGAAACGACCGTAAACGTTTTACAGCAGACGACCGCAAGCGAGACGTATCGTTGTTTCTTCTTAACAGCAGTAGACTCTGATCCCACCCCGTTGTGGAGGGCGAAAAGCGGTACAACAGGCAATCCCACCTATGATTCTGCGACCATTTATCCCCAATGGAGTGGTCAGCTGACTTTTGCTTCGCCCCAATCGCTGTCCTCGCTGAGGATAGATTCTTACGGGCGGATATATTACCCCTATAAAGACCACAAGGGTAGAAGTGTAAATTATTATCTGGGGGAAAACGGCTTTACCACAAGCACGTCGGGCTTGCCGACTGTATATCAAACGGTTGATGCCCCTACGGGAAGTACGTTTACATATGACGGTACTCTTAAAACGGGCGTTGCTTCAGGTACGGGCTATACGCTGAGCGGCACCCAGACCGCCACTAACGCAGGTACTTTCTCCGTAACCGCCACTTTGTGGTCGGGATATGTATGGAGCGACGGCACTACGGCCAATAAAACAATATACTGGACGATAAATCCGACAAGCAGTTGGCCGACTAATATTTCTATAACTCCGACAACGGGCTTTGTATACGGCTCGCTTGCGACGGTTTCGTTAAATAATGCGCCCTCCGGCTCAACCGTAGAATGGTTGGTAACGTCAACTACGGGCAATGCTACCGTCGCCGCCTCGAGTACGGCTGCCATTGTAAAACCCACTCAGGCGGGTTATGTCACGCTTACCGCCACGATAACTAACTCCAACTATTCGGGCACTAAAACGGTGAGCTCAATAATAAATATCGCCCAAAAGACCGTCGCCGTGCCGACGGCGGTAACGGGGCTTGTGTATAACGGCAATGTACAGACGGGCGTTGCTGCGGGTTCGCTATATACCCTTTCGGAGAACACGGCAACCGACGCGGGTACCTACACCGCAACCGCAACCCTGACTAACACCACGAATTACTGCTGGGCCGATAACACTACGGCGGCGAAAAGTATAAGCTGGACGATAGCAAAAGCTTCAAGGGGCACGATAAGCGCAACGCTGCAAGGCGGTTCCGAAGTTTTCGGGGCCACGGGCACTATAAGCGTAACGGGCGCCGTCTACGACGGCGATACGGTCACGTTCAGCGCTTCTACAAGTTCAACTTCCGATTCCAATGTCGCCACCGTCACGGCAAACGGCAGTACGGCAACTTATACCACGGGCAGCAAAGTCGGCACGACCTACGTCCACGTCAAAGTTTCGGGCAATTCAAACTACACCGATTACGAAGCCGATCTGCCCATAACAACAACCCTTACAAACGGCTTCTATATCGGAGATCTTAATGGCGACAACGTATGCTTTAAAACCTTGCAGGAAGCGTTAGCTTATCTCCAAGAAAATACTGCGTCGGGCGGAAATGTAACGGGAACCATTCACGTTAAAGGCGACACAACCGTAAGCGGCACAATAGATATCCCCTCAGGCGCGGAAATTTCCATAGTCGGCGACGACGGCGCCACGCTTACCCGCACGGCGGGCTCCTACAACGGCACAAATTACAGCGGCGACGAAAGCATTTTCAGCGTTGCTTCGGGCGCAACTCTTAAAATAGATAGCCTTACCGTAGACGGCGGCACAAGCTGGACGACGTCAAGCGGCAATTCATTAATAACTTCCGCCGGCACACTTTCCATAGGCGGCGGCACGACCGTCAAAAACGGACATGCCGAAAACGGCGGCGCGATATGCGTTACGGGCGGCACGCTCACCGTTGCAAACGGCGCAAGCTTTACGGATAACGAAGCAACGAACGGCGGCGCAATCTATATCGGCGGCGGCGAACTTACCGTTGCAGACGGCGCAAAATTTTCCGATAACGAGGCGGTGAACGGCGGCGCAATCTATATCGCAAGCGCAAGCGCAAGCGAGGGCGGCGCGGCAGGCAAAGCAACTTTAAACGGCGACTATTCGGGCAACGTCGCAACCGCAAGCGAAAACGGCGGCGGGCTTGGCGGCGCGGTCTATGTTGCGGCGGGGTGCGAACTTACCGTTTCAAACGGCGCGGAGTTCAGCGGCAACGAGGCTACGAGCGGCGGCGCAATTTATATTGACGGCGGCACGCTCAAACTTGCAACGGCAAGCGAAGGTTCAACAAAATGCGATACCGTATTTTCGGACAACTCCGCAACGAACGGCGGCGCAATCTATATAGCAAGCAACGGCTCAAATAACGGCTCGGCTGAACTGTACGGCACGTTCGAAGGCAACGTCGCAACCGCAAGCGCAAGCGATACTGACGGCAGTAGCGGGCTTGGCGGCGCGGTTTACGTTGCGGCGGGGTGCGAACTTAACGAAAACGCCGTATTTACGGGCAACGAAGCTTATAACGGCGGCGCGGTCTATATAGAGGGCGGCGGCAAAGCTGCTTTGAACGGCTCTTATTCGGCCAACCTTGCGCAGGAGGACGGCGGCGCAATCTACGTTGCAAAAAGCGCGGATGGGACAACCTCTTCTGAGGGAACCGTTTCGGTCGGATCGGGCGCTTCGCTTTCAAACAATAAGGCGGGCGACAAAGGCAACGGCATTTATATCGATAACAACAAGTCGCTCACCGTAGACTACGGCGCAATCGGGGGGCTTTCGGACGGAATCTGCATAGACGGCGATGCAACCGTCAGCCAAATCCAGATGAGCGGCAATAGCGGCGACGCAAACGGCATGCTGATGATATCCTTTACTAAACCCGAAGAGCAGAAGGCAACAGACGAAGACGAAGACGGCACATATTCGGGCGGCGAATTCGTTGTGCCCGCCGCGGGTGATACAAGCAGCAGTTTAAAGACCAATATCCGCGTGCAGAACGCAGGCTATGATTTCAGCGAGGTGAATGGCAAATTACAGCTTGTAGATTCCAACGCGCAAACCGCCTATCTTCTTTATAAGGACAGTAGCGGCAACCAGTGGTTCAGGGGCTACACAAGTATTGAAAAGGCGTTAGAAGCGCTTGCAGAAGCCGACCAAAACAGTAAGGACACCCCTTACTACTATTATCCTAATGGCGATACCGAGTACACGTTGTATAGCAACACGGTATATTTCCCCCAGACGGTCTATTACAACCAAAGCGATACAGATGTAAGCGCCGAAAACTACGGTAAAGTCTATAACGCCGCTGATAACGTTATAGAAATTAACGATACAATCTCTATCCCCGCAAATCTTGACGTTACTTTCGATACGGTTGTAAAATACATAGGCCAAGGCGAAACAGACAGCTCCGCAAACACATATTATACCTATGATTATTTTGTAAGTAAATTAAATGTTTCGGGCAGCGATATTGTCACTACGGGCAACGAATTGACGGGTGACGATATTTCTCCCACCATATTAAAACGCGGCTCCGCACTTAACGACGAAATGGTTCTTGTGGAAAGCGGAGCGGAACTTACTATCGCCAACGTCACCTTAGACGGCGGCGCGGTTTGGGGTTCGGTCACCTTAGACGACGGCACAATATTGGGCGAGGACGGAACCATTTCAATTAAAGACGACGAAAACGGCGGCGCAGGCACGGTTACAACGAACAACACGGGCGTTACGGCGCGCTCTCCCGTTGTGGTAAACCAAGGCACGCTCAATATTACGGACGGCGCGACCATTCAGAACAACGATAACAACTATGCTACCCCGGGTGAAGGCTTCGGCTCGCAAAACTACGGCGGCGGCGTGCGCAACGAAGGTTCCGGCACGCTTACCATGACGGGCGGCACAATACAAAACTGCTACTCCCGCGAGGGCGGCGGCATAATGAACGTCAATAAGCCCGTAAAATCGGCCGACTACGTTTCTAAAAACGATTATTACGTTTACAATGAAAGCGGAGAGCTTGCTGCGCTATCAACGCTTAGCGACGTGAGCGCAAGTGACATAAACACGGACGGCGAATATGCGTGCGTCGAGTTGACAGATAGCAATAATAATAAATACACAAGCTATCTCTACGCGGGCAGCGGCTGCACGGTTGAAATTTCGGGCGGCGAAATCAAGGACAACGTTTCACAGCAAAAGGGCGCGGCAATTCAAACCATTTACGGCGGCGCTACAACTACCGTAACTACGGGCACGGACGAGGACGGCAAAACGACCTCACCTACAATCACGGGCAATTGGTCGCTCAGAGATTTGGGCGTTCTTGCCGTGGAAGAGGGCGGCTCGCTCATAGTTTCGGGCGGCACGGTTTCGGCTGTGACGGACGAGGATACTAAAGAAAGCGACAACGCTATATATGTTTACAACAAGTACAGCGCGTCGGATTATTCGGGCGCAACTACAAAACCTTTCATAGAGGGCACCGACGACGATAACGTCGCTCACCTCTCCGTAACGAACGCCCCCGCAATCAGCGGAAACGTCCATATTGACGCTCCCTGTTATGTAGTGGACAGCTCCTCAAGCGAAGCCCCTTGGGGTTCTTCGGACGTATACTATCAGCCCGTCATAGATATTACGGGTTATACGGGCACCGACAAAATCGACGTTGAAGTCGACGGCGGCGTTTATAGCAAGGTTGCCGTAAACAGCAAAAATAATTTCGATAAACTCAATCTGTCTTTCGGTGCGAAAGATGATGGGTTGAGCGCTCTGTTTACGTATGCCGCCCAAGAGGGTGAAGATGGCAAATACGCCCTTTACACCAGCGGTTTTGACCTTAAATTGGAACAGACCGAATCGGGCAAACTGACCGTTTCGGGCTCCTGCGATACGGGTATTGAAAGTATCACAATCACCGTCACCTATACGGATACGGACGGCACGCAAAAGACAAAGGAGTTTACAATTTCAAAATCCGAGGACGGTTCAACCGATAGCGGCATAGACGAAAACGGTAAAGTTAGTTATACGCTCGATCTTACCGATATTGAGGGCACCGATTTCACTGCAAAGCTTACTGTCAGCGCAAACGGCAACGAAAGCGCTTATACAAAGGATAATATTTCGCTTAAAGTGGTTAAGTTCGATCCCACAACAGGCTACATTCAGGTACCTGAGGGCACAACTTATGATAACGGTACGGAAGAAGGCAAACAAACGGCTCTTTCAAGCGGCACTCTGCCCAACGACCTCGCCGTTACAGACGGTAAAATAACCGTAAGCGTAAACGGCGAAGAGCGCACTATAACAGTGGGCAACCGCGCCCAAGAGGTTGAGGGCGACATTGAAACTTCTCTTTACGACCTCACAGCCAACTCTATCAAAGTGCAAATAGGCGAAAGCGATAAAGGACTTGAATACGCCCTCGTTGACGCCGACGGCGTTGTGGTCACCGAATGGGTTAAACCTTCACAAGCCGAGGACGACGGCAAATACTACGTCACATTTGAGGGACTTGAATCGGGCGCAGAATATACCGTGGTGGTAAGAACGCCCGCAGGGGAGGGGACTATTCCCGGCGTATATGAGCAATGTTATAAAGCCGACGAAGAGGAAGCCGTCGCTACTTATAAAACGCTCTCCGAAGATGACGTTAAGGCAAAAGAGGAATTTGAATCAGAGTATAAAAAAATATCTGACAAATTGCTTAAAGAGGACAATGAAGGCAATACCGTTCTTCCCGCTATCGGCGAAAATACCGTTTCTACGGATATTAAAAAGGTTGTAGATCTTTATGCAAATCTGTCAGAAGACGCTAAAACTCTGCCTTCAATTAAAATCAAGCTTGCGCACCTGAACAGCTCATACGACAGCGCGCTTGCCGAAGAGTGGAAGAGGGACAATAAAGACGCTATCACCGCCGCAACGGATTTCGTAACCAAAAAGAATGACGAAGATGAAACCAACGACGTTGAATTGTCGTCTGAGAACTTTACAGCCGTTGAAAAAGCTTTTACGGCTTATGAGAAGCTGACCGACGGCGCGAAAGAGCTTGTCGCCACAGAGGCGGCGGCGATAATCGAAGCTTATAAAGAGGTAATAAAAGCTTCCCTCGACGATTACGCCAAGGAAATTACTACCGATGAAGACGGCGTTTCCAACGGCGTTTCCGTAAACGGCGTCGAAGCTATTATCAGCGGTTTCAAAACGGATATCGACAATGCGGAAAGTCTTGCGGAAGTAGAGGAACTTGCCGAAAAAGCAAAAATTTCCGCAGATCTCCGCGCCGAATACGACAAAATTCTGAACAGAAACATGGCTTATCCCGATAGTTACGGCGTAGGCATGACTTCCGAAAGCATTGCAGAGCTCAGCAGCGATTTTGAAGACGGTCTTGAAGCTATCCGCAATGCGGAGATAAGTGAAGACGACGGTGAAATTGAAAAGGCTTACAGTGAAGCCGTGACCGCGCTTCGCAATACCGAAGCCGAGGGAATGGTAAACGCCTATTACAACGCGATAGTCGATAACTTCGGGCAGTACGGCATTAATGCAGACTCCGACGAAGCGAAGGAGATAGAAAAAGTTAAGGACGCTATCGTCGGAACGGAAAGCGACGACGGCGAAAGCGTTGCAGGCAAAATCGAACAGTGCGAAAATGTTGATAGCTACACCGACGACGCGATTGAGAAGCGTATAGAAGGTTACTTGCTTGAATTACATAAAGCTCAGGCAAAAGCTATACTTATCAATTACTTAAATGAGAACGATTCGGATACGAGTAAAGGTTTTGTAGGCAGTGAAGCGACGGTTGACGATGACGGCACCGAAACGTCTGCTTCGGGCGCGATTGCCGATATAAATTCCGAAAATGCGGATAGCTTCGACGACGTCGATGAAATTGTAGCCGATACAAAACTCGCCATTGAGAAAGAGCGCGCAAAAGTTGCGGTTCAGGCTGAACAGACAAAATTGGAAGCAACGACCGCAGGGCTCACCGACGAGGTAAAAACGCTTGTCGAAAACTACATCAAGGAAAACGGCTATATCGATAATCAAACGGATATCGACGGCGCGTGGCTGGAAGCCGACCGCATTATCGCTATCATGCAAATTGAAAACGCGCGGACGGAACTCTACACTGAAATTGCTGAAAATGAGGACGATAAGCACGCCGAAGGCAAGAAAGCCGCGATAGACGGTATTTTGAATACGGCGTACACAACAATTGAGTCTGACACTGACGCCGAAGAAATTCTTGAATTGGCTGAAAAAGCCATAGAGGAGGCAAAGGAAAAACTTTCCGCGTATGACAGGGAAACGTTCATAGACGAACATAAAGATATCCTTAACAAGAGCGATAGCGATATCTCTATTGCTGATATTGAAGCAATAGACGCCGCGATTGACGACCTTGCGAATAACTATATAGAATCATCTCAGGAAAATATGGGCGACCTGCGCGATATTCTTCTTAAACATAAGGAAGAAGCTATAATTGACGAAATCGAAGCGTATATGGACGGCTCCTCGGTGGATGATATAGCCAAAGATTATATAGAAAAAATCAAAGCCGTTTACATTAACGGCGGCATTGATGATGATAAAGTGGCAAATACGCAACTCGACAATTTGAGGTCGCAAGCAAATGACGCGCTCGAACTTGAAAAATATAAAAACGAGAGCATTGAAAAGCTTGAAAGCGGAAAACTTGCCGACGATTCTGCCGAAACAACTGCAATTATAGATAATGCCGAAAAGGCGATAGCCGCAGTTGCATATGATACTGATAAGACGGTTGCGGAAAAGAAAGCCGAAGTAGACGCAATAATAGCTGAAGCCGAAGCCGCGATAAAATTACAGCGCGAGAAAGACGCGGCGGAGTCAGAATATCTTGAAGATTACGCGGCAGTGAACGGCGAAGCGGCGGACGAAAGCGACGAAGAGATAGCGGCAGTAATAGCGGCGATACAGGGTGGCGGAAGTCTTGCGGAAGTAAACGCGGCGTTGGAAGAGGGCGTAAACGCGATAGCGGACAGCCTATTGCGTGATGGCGATTCGGCCGCCACGGAAAAGATACTGACCGACGGCAAGGCGACAATAAGCGTGATAGCGGCACAAGCGAGCGAAGCGGATGCCGTAGCGGAGCTGACGGAAGCGTTGAAAGAAATCAAAGCGGCGGTAGAGACTCAACGCTTAGCGGAAGAAGCCGCGGCGAAAGCCGAGATAGAAGAAGCATACGAAGCGATAAAAGCGGGGCTCACGGACGAAGCGAAAGAAATAGCGGAAGACGCGATAGCTGCCGCCGAGGCGCAGATAGACGGAGCGGAATATGCGGAGTATGCAGAAATAATCGAAAAAGCTAAGGCGAAGTTAGAAGTAATAAAAGAATATTCAGACTTAGCAAAGTTGGCCGAAGAACTTGACAA
Organism: uncultured Clostridia bacterium; assembly: GCA_964594955.1. GTDB lineage: Bacteria > Bacillota > Clostridia > Christensenellales > Borkfalkiaceae > Coproplasma. The sequence continues at coordinate 8,427 of CAZQNK010000022.1, forward strand.
CGCCGAAGAAGTTATAGCGAAATTGGTTTCCGAGGCGAAAGAGGCTTGCGAGGCGATAGACGACGCCGATACCGCAGATGAAGTTGTCGCGTATAAAGAGGAGGGAATTCTCGAACTTGAAAAGATTTACGTTGAAGCATATTTGCAGTCGTTGCTTGAAGACGGCGATTCCGACTTAGTAAAGGCGATAATACTTGGCGACGGAGGCGCATTAAGCAAGGTGCCTGCGGCGGAAGATAAAGCTGCTTTGGACTTAATAATAGCGGAAGCCGAAGCCGCGATAAAATTACAGCGCGAGAAAGACGCGGCGGAGTCAGAAT
>CAZQNK010000022.1:8846-21871 GCA_964594955.1 uncultured Clostridia bacterium
AAAAGATTTACGTTGAAGCATATTTGCAGTCGTTGCTTGAAGACGGCGATTCCGAACAAGCTACGGCGGTTATCGAAAACGCGGTGAAAGCCGTTGAGAATACGGAATACGATTCCTCCGCCGACTTGGAAGAGCAGATAGCGGCAATTTATGAGATAGCCGACGCCGCAGAGGCAGGATTGGAGGGAGAAAGATTTATGGACGGCAACCCCGTTCTCCGTAAAGATTTTGACGACATAACCTCCGACGACGAAAGCGCGTTAAAGAAAGCTTTGGAAGATTTTGCCGAGCTTTCCGACGCCGTTAAAGACTATCTGGACGGGAAGGCGCAGGAGCAAGGATATTCTTCATTTGAAAGTTTGATAAAAGACGAGATAAACAAGTCGCTGTTCGAACAGGAGAAAGAAGAGATAATTTCCCAAACCGAACAGCTTGTAAAGGAACACGACGGCGAAAGCGTGCGCGATGTTTTGGATGAGCAGAAAGATTTGATTAACTCCATCACTTACGAGCCCTGCACGGACGACGATAATCGCAACGATTATGCGAAAGGCAAGTCGGAAGAACTCAAAGCCGCGGGCGCGACAGCCAAAACCGAAATAGAACACGCGCAGGCGCAACAGCGCACAATCAATTCCGCAATCGAAGAGCTTGAAGCAATGATTGCCGACAACAGGTATAGCGACGAACAAGAAGCCGCCATGCAAGATATCATAAACAACCTCAAAGATTCCGTTAACGGCGTAAGTTCGTCGGGCGACGGGTCCGAAAGCGCGGCGGACATGCTTGAAGAATATTTAGCCGGTGCGATAGCTGACTTGGTCAAGGTTCCCGTCACTTCCGTTATAACGGGCGACATTAAGATTTCGGACGACGGCGCGCTCACGACCGCGGACGGCACGGGCGATTACGGCGAGGATAACGCGGAAGGAGTCTGGGGCGTGGTAAGCAATAATTATGGCATGCCCAGCGACATAGTGCTTGTCATCGATAAACTTGAAGATGAACGCGAAAAAGAAGTCGAATCGGCTTTGAAGAACGGCAACCTCGCAGCAGCTGCAGGTTCTGAATTTGAAGAAGAGGATCTTTCCGAATTGTTTAACGGCAAGGAGGTAAAGAGCGTTTTGGACATCTACTTATTGCAAGATAACGTCAAGATAACCGAATTTAACGGCTACTACAATGTAAAAGTGCTTATGGATAGCGAAATGCGCTCCATGACGGGTTTGCAGGTAGTATATATCGATGATGAAGGCAACGTACAGGTCTATAAGACGACTGTCGAAGACGGTAAATATCTTGTATTTACTACCAACCATTTCTCCGAGTTCTATATTCTCGGTGACTCTACTTTGAACTTGTGGTGGTTGATAATTGTGCTCTCTATCGTAGTACTTGCGGAAATCGCGGCGCTTTTAATGCTGATTCTCAAGAGAAAGGACAACAGGCAAACGGCAGGTTGCACGGCAATTCCCGTTGCGCTGTTGGCGTTGATAATCGTTCCTTCACCTGCAATCGCCATCTGCATAACGCTCGGCGTTGCAGCGGTCGTGCTCGGCGTAGCGATAGCCGTTGTGGCGGTCAGAAATAAAAAGAAGTCCGTAAAGCAAGAGGAAATCTCCGATAAAGACTAACGAAAATTTATCGCAGGCGGGGTTTTATCCGTCTGCGATAAAAATTATTTATCAATATGAGTGAATTTAATAAGCCTCACGGCGCAAACAGGCTTGCAGAAGAAGCGCCCGCATATGAAGAAACTAAAAATTACTCCGAATACGCTGACGTTAAAAGCAATGCTTGTGCGGACGAGCTGAATTCGGATAACGCAAAACGGTTAAAAAAACCCGTAAAGAAAAACAGAATAAATGATATAGTTAAAGCGTTTTTTGTCGCAACAATCGCCGTGGTTTCCGTCGCCGCATTTTCCGCGTTTAACGCAGACGTGGAAGCCGATATTACGGCTTTATCGGTCACGGATACGCGTATTTCATATACGGTCAACGTGGACAGCGACGAGGCGGTGGAATTGGTCGTATATAACGACTTCACGCGTCGTAATGTTTCGCTTTTAAAGGGCGAAAACGAGGGTGAGGTTACCGATCTGAAGCCCAATGTGAAATACACCGTGGCTTTGGTCTGCAAAACCTTTTTGAGCGAGCGGACGTTGGAGGAAAGGAGCGTTCTCACGGATAAAACTCCGTCCGCGTCTCCCGTTACGGAACTTTATTCGGTTGAAAGCGAATGTAAATGCAATGTTGACGGCTATTTTCACTTCAAACTCAATTTTATCGACGAAAATAATTATTGGTCGGATTTTGAAGCGACTTTGACCGATGCTTTCGGAAATGTTTCCGTCTGTGAGTTCGTCGGCGACGTTCATGACGAACAGAAGATAGACGTGACGATAAATGCGGCGTTAAGGGGCACTACGGCAACGTTTACCGTGGTTTGCAGGACGTCCGACCCCTCTGCCGAGCAAGAACGGGTTATTTTATATTCGCGCGATGTGAAAATTTGATAAAAAATCACTGCAAAGCCGCATATAGGTATAGAATACGGCTTATCCCGATTTTTAATTTAACGGGTAAAAAATTAACGGGTAAAAAAATTGCGGCGCGGTAAAATCTATATTGGAAATTATGAATAAGCCGGGTTGACGGTTTGAAATTAACACTGCCCCCTGCAAGATATATCTTGCAGGGGGCAGTCTTTCCGTACGACAACGGTGGCGCACCGCCCGTAACGTAAGTTGAATAAAATTCAGTTTGAGTTATTTTTTGCGCATAATATTATTGAATGGCGGTATTTTCCTGCGAATAAAAATTTCGTATAAACGAAAGAATTACTTCGGCTGTCATATCAATACCCATTGAACTGTCGATACACAAGTGATAACCGCTTCTGTCTCCCCAATTTTGACCTGAAATATTTTTATAATAGGAAGCCCGCGCAGAGTCGGAACGGTGTATATTTTTCTTTGCTTTTTCAAAAGTATCCCCGTAAACTTCCATAACCCTTTTAATGCGGTAATCTTCGGGCGCGTAAATAAATATGCGAATTACGTTGCTATAATCCCGTAAAACATAATCGGCAGCCCTTCCGACTATAACGCAACTGCCGCTATCGGCAATTTTGCGGATGATTTTATCTTGTGCGATAATAGCTTGCTGGATTACGTTGGTGCTTAAATATAAACTGTGAAGTTTTGCGGGCGCATTCACGTTTATGTCTGATATAAATTCCTTGTCAAGTCCGCTTTCCTGCGCGGCGAGGGCAGTCATTTCTTTGTAATAAAACGGTATACCGAGCTTTTCCGCTATAACTTTTCCTATTTGCTTGCCCGATGAACCGTGTTCCCTTGCAATCGTTATGGTAATACCCTTTTCGGACGGCAATAAAATAGTTTCTTCCGTTTTTTCTGTATGGACGTTCTTTAACGTTTTCATAAACGTTATTGTCAGAATCGCCGCAACTATTATAGCGATTAAATCTGCGGCAGGCGCGGCATACAGAATACCGTCTATTTCAAAGAAAACAGGTAAAACGATAATAAGCGGGATAAAGCACACGATATCTCTTATCATAGAAGCAATTACCGCACGCACGGGTTTACCTACGGCTTGGAAAAATATAGAAGTCATTTTTATCGCGCATGTAAAGGTAACAAGACAGAGGAATATGCGGAAAGTTTTTTCGCCGAACTCCCAATAATTGTCGGGGTCGACGTTTGTAGGCGAACCGAACATTCCGACGACGGCGCGCGGCGCAAGTTCGAACAGCAAGGTCGAAGCCAGACCGATAACAATCGTACATAGCAAAATCTTACGGTAAAGCTCTTTTACGCGGTCATACTTTTTAGCACCCATATTGTAACTTATAATGGGCTGACAACCGAGGACGATGCCGACAACGATATTTATTACAACGGTAAATACTTTACTTTCAATACCTATTATTGCGATGGGAATATCTACGCCGTACTTTGACATTGCGCCGTATTTAGCCAGCATAATATTGCAGACTAAAGAAATTATGACTATCGTCATTTGCGTTATGAAAGACGAAGTCCCAAGTTGCAAAGCATTTTTAAATTCTTTAAAATCGGGAATAAAACTTTTTAAATTGAGTTTAAACGTCTTTGTGCGGAAGAAATAAACCAAAGCGACCGCAAAGGAAATTACCTGACCTATTACGGTAGCCACCGCCGCGCCCGTCATTCCCCATTTACAGCCGAAAATAAATACGGGGTCGAGAATGATATTGACGATTGCTCCCGCCAACATAGAAGCCATTGAAACGGCGGGGCTTCCGTCGGCGCGGACGACGGCGTTCATCATATTCGACAGCATATAAATAGGGAAGAAAGCCAAAATCCAGTTAAAATATTCAATTGCATAGCCTATGCTGTTTTCAGACGCGCCGAAAAGGGTAAGAAGTTGCGTTTTGAGCGGAAAGAATATTGCTATTAAAACAATACTTGTCGCTAACGTTGCGACTAAACCCGTACCTATGGCTTTGTGGGAATTCTGGGCGTTTTTCTTTCCTTGACATATATTCAGATAAGCGGCGCAACCGTCGCCGAAGCACCAGGCAAACGCCTGCGCAATTATGAAAATAGGGAATACAACGCCCGTTGCGGCATTGCCCAACGCGCTCAATTCGCTGTTCCCGACAAAGATTTGGTCGACTATATTGTAAAGAGCGCTTACTAAAAGTGAAAGTACGCAGGGAATGGAAAATTTCAGCATTAGTTTTGAAATTTTACCTTCGCCTAAAAATCGGGTGTTATCGTTTTGATCCATAAAAACCTCCAATGATTAGATTGACAGAGTCTTTTAAAAGAAAAGCTGCATGAAAACTAAGACGCACAAAAAAAGAGCGTAGAATTCGTCGGGGATTCTACGCTCTTTTTGCTGTTCGACCCGCATATAATAGCAAAATTTATGGATTTTGTCAAACACATTTTTTAAAAATTCATCGGCAGTATATTTAAAAATTTTTCCGATTTTTTTTGCTTTTACGGCGGAAACGGCAGTGTATCATACTATAACAAACGACCTAAATCAAACGCCTGTGTCAAGGGTTAAATTCAGGTCGTTGGTGGTGCGAGTAACAGGAATCGAACCTGCATGGATTTCTCCGCCAGATCCTAAATCTGGTGCGTCTGCCAATTTCGCCATACTCGCATATCGAAACGTTAATCTTTAATAATCAAAACGCCATTCATTTCGCCGCGGCGGCCGAATATGTGTTATATTTTAACTTAAACAAGGCAAAAAGTCAACTTCGGCGGATAAAAAAATATAAAGAGTATAAAAAAATATAAATTAGTATACATCCGTGAAATTATGTGTTAAAATATAGAAAAGTTTTCCTGGAGTGAAAACGTTGAATGATAGCGGAACTGTAATTGCAAAAACGGAATACGACAAAAATTATACAGTCAAATAAACAAACAGGTTTTTTGCAGGCATTGCTTGTGCGGCCTGCGGCGCAATTTTGCTTATTTTACAGATTTTCTCCCACGTTTATTGCGGCAACCTTGTAAAACGCAGGGGCAAAGACGCGCCTGCGGAAGAAATAACTTCTTCTTGGGTCGTAAAAAGTTAAATTGCATACGATTTTCACAAAAACTAACGGTTTTTTACACTTTTCGATTATATAATAAAACGGGAGGTGAAGAGTATGAGTTACTTGTCGCTGTCTGATGTCAGCAAAAATTATAAAGTAGGCTCCATTACGGTGCAAGCGCTTAAAGGCGTCACTTTCGATCTCAACGACGGCGAATTTGTCGTTGTTTTAGGCAGTTCCGGCGCAGGCAAGACAACGCTTTTGAACCTGCTCGGCGGAATGGACGGGGTTTCGGGCGGAGAAATAGCGCTCGACGGCAAAAAACTTACGGGGCTTGATAAGCGCGGACTTACGGAATATCGCCGCAACGACGTCGGCTTTGTCTTTCAGTTTTATAATCTTATGCCCAATCTTACCGCGTTGGAAAACGTTGAAATAGCCGTGGAAATATGTAAAGACCACCTTGACCCCGTAGAGATTTTAAAAAACGTCGGGTTGGAAGAGCGGTTGCAGAACTTCCCCGCCCAGCTTTCGGGCGGTGAGCAACAGCGCGTTTCCATTGCGCGCGCAATAGCTAAAAATCCCAAACTTCTGCTCTGCGACGAACCTACGGGCGCGCTCGACTATGCCACGGGCAAAAAGATTTTGAAGCTTTTGCACGATATTTCGCGTCAACGGAAAAAACTTGTCATAATAGTTACGCACAATTCCGCACTCAAAGATATGGCGGATAAAGTGATATATATAAAGAGCGGGGAGATAGAAAGGATTGTAGAAAATACCGCACCCGTTTCTATCGAGGAGATAGAGTGGTGATATGAAGACCTATTTAAAGACTTTGGAGCGCATGTTCACCAAACATCTTACGCGCTTTTTGTCTATAATTCTTATCGTTCTCGTGGCGGTGGGATTCATATCGGGAATAGGTTCCTCCTCTGATAAGCTTTTCTATTCTCTGTCCGATTATTACAGAGCGCAGAACGTTTCCGACTTTGTGATAAAGAGTACGGCAGACGGCGGCTTTTCCGACGAAAAAATCGCCGCCATGAAGACAAAATACGGCGATAAAAACGTAAACAGCGGCATGTCCGTGGACGTTTATTTAACCGTGGACGGCGAAAAACAGCTTACGCGGCTGTACTTTCTCGACGATTTTGACGGCGGGTGGACGGTCAACGTGCCCGAACTGAAAGACGGCGAGGTTCCCTCGGATAGCGCGCAAGTATATGCGGAACAGTCCGACAATAAATTAAAGGGCTATGCGTTGGGAACGGAAATAGAGCTTAATTTTAAGGATATTCTGACCCAGCTTGCCGAACAGAACGATGAGGAACTTGGCGGCACGTCCGCAAATATGCTCAGCATGCTTAAAAATGTTACCGTAACGGTTGCGGGCACGGTTTTAAGTCCCCTGACTTTTGCGCGCGACGGCGAGCCGAGCTATCTCAACGGCGAAATAGAACAAACTCCCGACGACGTAAATTCAGTAAACAGCCTTATAACGCTTGAAAACATTCTGTACATATCCTCCGATGTAATACCTAAATACAGCGATATAATGCCCATGCTCGGAGATACCCCCGTGCTTTCTACCGGCGATATGTACGTCGCCCTTTCGGACAGGAGCAAGTTCGACGCGTTTTCGCCCGCATATAAAAGTTATTCGGAAAAGCAGAAGTCGGAAATTGCGTCCGTACTGGGTAACGACGTAAAATATATAACGCTATATGACAATTACAGTTTCGTTTCTCTTAACTCGTATTCCGAAAAGGTAATGGGCATAGGCTATGTGCTTATGGTGGCGTTTTTGTTCGTGACCGCGCTTGTGGTTCTATCCAACATGACAAGGCTTATGGAGGAGGAGCGCGGACAGATAGCCTGCCTCAGGACGCTTGGATATTCCGCATTTAAAATAATATTCAAATATATTCTGTTTGCAATGATAGCAACGGGCATAGGCGGAGCAGGCGCCTATTTTGTGGGATTGGGGCTTGCATATCTTTTGTGTTTCGTGTTCAATTACAGTTTCGCCATGCCGCCCATATCCTCGCACGTGGCGGTCACGTTCTTCCTCATAACTTTTTCCGTTATTGTGGTTGCAACGCTTGCGGCAACATTGATAGCGGGGTTAAGCCTTACCCGCGAAAAGCCTGCCGAACTTTTGCGCCCCAAGCCTCCCAAGGCGGGCAAAAAGGTCATTTTTGAAAGAATTCCGATGATATGGAACAGGCTGTCGTTTAAATATAAATCCACAGTGCGCAACGTTTTAAGGTATAAAAGCAGATTTTTTATGACGGTGGTTTCCGTGGCGATTTCAACCGCTCTCGTGCTTGCGGGGCTTGCGCTTTTGGACACTTGCCTTTTCGGCGGGGTAAATTCGGCTTCGGTAATGGCGGTAGCGGTGGTAGTGGTAATATTTGCGGGGCTGCTTACCGCGGTAGTCATCTATACGCTGACGAATATCAACATCAGTGAAAGAAACAGAGAGCTTGCCACGCTTATGGTGCTCGGCTATCATGACGGTGAAGTCGCGGGGTATATCTACCGTGAAATTTATATCGACGCCGTCGTTGGCATAATCTTCGGCTATCCCCTTTCCACGCTCATTATGTTGATTTTGTTCGACGTAATGGGAATGGGAACGATAGGCGGCGTTTCCTGGTTTATGTGGCTTATCGCCCCTGCCGTGGTACTGCTGTTTACGGGTATAGTTACAATTCTTCTCAGAAGAAAGATTGTTAAAATAGATATGAATGAAAGCCTTAAAGCTATAGAGTGATGTTAAAAGAAAACGCCTCCGACCGTGTTTTACGGTCGGAGGCGTTTTAATTTTATAAATTAAGCCCGGGTATAATTATCTTACAAGCAGAGCAAGCACAGCCTTTATGGCGTGCAGTTTGTTCTCGCCCTGCGCAAGTATAATGCTGTTTTTTCCGTCAATAACGTCCGCCGTCACTTCCAAACCGCGCGTTGCGGGCAAAGAGTGCATAAATACGGCGCCGCGGTTGGCATAGGACATAAGATTGGCGTTTACCTGATAGGGCATATAAATCTGCCTCTCCTTGCCGCTCAAAGGGGAGTGGTAGTTATAGCTGTCGGTGTAAACGATATCGGCGTTTCTCACCGCCTCTATGGGGTCGTCGGTCGCCATTATCTTGCCGTACTGCCGCGCGTCGTTCAGGTGTTGGCGTGAAAGGCTGAATTCGTTTGGCGAAGCCACGGAAACTTCCATTCCGCACTTAATCGCGCCCATTATAAGCGAGGCGGCGTTGTTCGTACCCTTGCCCACATATGCTATTTTTAGCCCTTCAAGCCTGCCGTGTTTTTCCCATATGGTATACAAATCGCAAAGGGTCTGGATAGGCATAGCCTCGTTGCTGGTGGAGTTTATTATGGATATTTCGGAAACGGCGCAATATTCGTCAAGCTCTTTTTCGCATATTCCGCGCGTTACCAGCGCGCCTACGCCGTAGCGTGAAATTACGTTAACTATATCCTTAATGTTTTCCCCCGCCCTCATATCGTTTTCACAGTAGGGCAGGTTAACGCAGGTTCCGCCAAGCTGGCGTATGCCTATTTCCAATGCCGAACGTGTGCGCAGAGAGGTGTCTCCGAACAAAAGCGCAACCGTAACGCCGCCCAATATCCGTGTGTCTTCGTGCGCGGCGTATTTGGATTTCATTGCCTTAGTTGCGTAAAGAAATTCAAAAATTTCCTCGGTAGAACAGTCGGAAAGTTTTATAAGGTGCTTTCTCGTCAATCCGTAAGAGGGGGAATAGCGGTTTATATCCATGCTTTTATGACCTCCCGTCAAGTTGTCTGTAAGTATTATACAACAAATTTCAGTCTTTATCAACAGTTTTGCGGCGTGAAAATACGCAACCGCAATAGTCCTGCCTGTAAAGGCAGTATTCTTTTGAAAGTTTAACGCTTTCAAGATATCCGCCGCGCTTTTTAAAATCGCTGTACAGCCATTTGGCCGCGCCCTGCACGCTTTCGCCCGTTTCGTTTATAACGGCGGCGTCTTTCAGCGGACTTATCGTAAGCGTGGATGAAAAATAGTCGAATTTCCCCCCGTCCGCAAGTTTTGCCGTCCTTTCAAGCCGTAGGCGGAAGCATATTCTGCAACGTTCGCCGCCCTCTTTATCGGCTTCATGCCCCTTAACGGCTTCATAAAAGTCCCTCGCGTCGCTGTCGCAGTCCAGAATATCCGCCCAACCCGTTATTTTGATGAGGCGGATGAGTTCCTGCTTGCGGCGGGTGTATTCGGGATCCTCTATGTTCGGGTTGTAAAAAAGCGCCGTTATGCGCAGGTCGTCCTTCAATCTTTCAAGACAAGCGGAAGAACAGGGCGCGCAGCAGCAGTGTAAAAGTATGCTCTTGCCCTTTGCGTTTTTAAGTTCTTCCTGCATCATTTTGTCGAAGTTGCGCGCGTTCATGGTTTTATTTTAACATATTTGTCCGCCTTTTACAATTAAAATTTACAGTTTGGGTTGATTGAGTGCGAATTTTATAAATTTAAAGTAAAATAACCCCCTTTAAATGTTGGTAAAAACTTAAAATTATGTTATTATATTGTATATAACTGAAAGCAGAGGGGTTTAAATGGGCAGTCTTAAACTTACGGGTATTAACAAAGTATATCTTTCGGGCGCGGCGGCGCTTTATAATATAGATCTTGAAACCCGCGACAGGGAATTTATCGTCATTGTCGGCGGGGAAAAGAGCGGCAAATCCACGCTTTTGCGCGTTATAGCCGGTCTTGAAGAGGCGACGTCGGGATCCGTGCTGATTGACGGCAAGGACGTCACCGACGTCGATCCCAAGGACAGGGATATAGCGATGGTATTCAGGGGCAACACCCTCTATCCCGCGCTTACCGTGTATGATAATATGGCGTTCGGATTGCGGCTCAGAAAGGCTTCGCAGGCACTCATAGACCAACGCGTCAAAGCGGCTTCGGAAATTCTCGGCCTTAACGAGGTGTTGTACCGCAAGCCCAAAAATCTGACGGCTGCGGCAAAACAGCGCGTCGCAATAGGCAGGGCAATCGTCCGCGAACCCAAGTTGTACCTTTTTGACGAACCTCTTTCCGGTCTGGACGAAAAACTCAGCGCGGACATGCTCAACCTGATAATCAATTTGCAGGCGCGCATGCAGGGAACGTTTATTTACGCCACAAAAAACTTGTCGGAAGCGCTTACTATCGGAACGCGCATAGTCGTCTTGAAGGACGGCATAATGCAGCAGGTAGATACGCCCGCAAACCTATATGATTATCCCGCAAACACATACGTCGCTTTCTACATCGGATCTCCTACAATCAATTTTGTGCGCGATTGTACCGTTATTTCCGTAGGTGAGGGGCTTTTTATCGATACGGGCTTTGCAAAAATCGCCCTTCCCGAAAATATCGCAAACCGCTTTGCTTCGTCTGCAGAATATGTAAATACGGGCAAAAAGGTTATTATAGGAATCCGTCCCGAAGATTCAAAGACGGTCAAGTCCGGCGGACTGTTTAAGGCGACGGTCGGTAAATCCGAATCCGACGGCGGGGTAACTTATTGCGAATGTTCTGCGGGGGATATCCCCCTTGTGGTCAGGGGCGAAGAGGGGCTTGAACGCGGAGCGGAAAGGGAAATAGACGTCGATCTTGCGCATCTGTACATCTTTGACGGCGAAACGCGTCTTACGCTTTTGGAGAGGGACGGCGGTTATCAAAAGACCGATTATCCCGGGGCGGATTATAAGCCGCTGCCCTATGCCGAAGAGCGGGAGGTAGTTGAAAAATTAAAGCCCAAAAAGGACGAAAAGAAGAAGAAACTGAGATAGTTTTTTGCATTAGCGTTGATTTATGTTTGAAGCCCCCGAAAAATTTGGGGGCTGACGTTTATTTTAAGGCTTAAAAGTATATAATTAATTGTGCTACCTTAAATTAGCAAAAACGGTTATTTATGGATGTTGTTTTAGACGCGCTTTTAGACACATTGAAGGTCTTTCCCTTCCTTTTGGTTATCTATGTGCTCATAGAACTGTTGGAACACAAGACTTCATTGACGCGCAACCGAAAATTCTTACAGGGCAAGATAGCTCCGCTCGCAGGCGCCGCAACGGGCGTAATACCGCAGTGCGGGTTTTCCGTCATGGCGGCAAAGCTTTACGATAAGGGACTTATCCGTACGGGTACGCTGCTTGCCGTGTTTATATCCACTTCGGACGAGGCGCTTGTAATTCTTTTATCGGAACCGGGCGCGGCGGGCGTGATTATGCCCCTGATTTTAATCAAGCTTGCGGCGGCTGTGGGTATGGGATATCTTGTTAATTTTCTTTTTTCAAACGAGAAACTTGCGGATATTTCGGCGGAAAACGATATGTACGGCTACTCCTGCGGTCACGAGCACGAGGGCAGATCCGACCTCAATCTGTTCTTTATACAGCCGCTCCTTCATTCGCTTAAAATTGCGCTGTATTTGTTTATAGTAAACCTTATATTCGGTTTTATTATAGATGCGATAGGGGAGGAGGCGATAGCTTCTTCGCTTATCGGCGGCCCGTATATAGAGCCTTTGATAACCGCGCTTGTGGGGCTAATACCCAACTGTGCGTCCAGCGTGATTATAACGGGCACATATATCAACGGCGGAATCATGTTCGGCAGTCTGATTGCGGGACTATCCGCAAATGCGGGGCTGGGGCTTGTGGTTCTGTTCAAAAATACTGCAAAATTAAAACGCAACGTATTGCTTGTCATTGCGCTTTACGCCATTGCCGTTTTGTTGGGACTTTTGGTGAACAGCATAACGTTGCTTATTGGCTTTTAAATTAAGATAATTATAAAGTAAAAAATGTAGCGGCGGGGGGGGGGGATTGCTTTCGGCAATCCCCGCCGCATTAGGGCGTATTGCATAGGGAGTTTACGAAACTAAAATTTTAATATCGGTATGCGCCCTTTGGGCGAGTCATCAAAAAACAGCGAGGAAATTTCCTCGCTGTTTTTGCGTACTGTTTACGCGCATTGGTCAGTTTTATAATACTATGTACTATTATTCTGCGTACTTGACAAGGTTTTTGGATATGGTATAATTTTTATATCAATGGCGTAAAGCCGAAATTCAAGGAGAATACTATGAACTACGAAATGCCCAAAAAGTATTGGGAAGAAAGAGATCCCAAAACCAAAAAGGTAGAACACGACAAATTGCTTGGAATGATTGAAGAATATATTTCCAAACACAACGTAATGGCTCTTGCAACTTCTCATGACGATATTGTAAGAAACACGCCCGTGGAGTATATCTATTGGAAGGGCGCGTTTTGTAAACTGCAAACTCAGCCTCGGTCATGCCGCCGCAGTCGGTTTCGGATTGACGGCGTTCCTCTTTAACCGTTGCATTGTCAAGTAAATTATCCCGCATAACCCCTTTCAAATATTTGCAATTTTTATTTATGTCATG
>CAZQNK010000023.1:0-21628 GCA_964594955.1 uncultured Clostridia bacterium
TCCATACGGTAGATGTTCGCACGGGGGTTGTCCCACGAACGGAACACTGCTTTGATAGCTTCGAAGAGCTGTTCCTTGGGATCGGAAGGGAAGTCCTTGCCCAACTGGTTCTTATACTCCGCCTTGAATTGGTTTGCAAGTTCTTTAAGGTCGTTTGCGTCAAGCTCTACGTCCTGAGTTACGCCCTTCTTTTCTTTCATCTCGTCGATAAGTTTTTCGAAATACTTCTTGCCGACTTCCATAACGACGTCGGAGAACATCTGGATGAAACGGCGGTAGCAGTCCCACGCCCAACGGGGATTGCCCGATTTGGCGGCAATTGTATTGACAACCTCTTCATTAAGACCAAGGTTTAAGATAGTATCCATCATGCCGGGCATGGATGCGCGCGCGCCCGAACGAACGGAAACGAGCAGGGGGTTCTCCTTATCGCCGAACTTCTTGCCGCAGATTTTTTCCATCTTGTCGATGTATTCCATTATCTCTGCCTGAATTTCGGGATTTATCTTGCGTCCGTCCTCGTAATACTGTGTGCACGCCTCTGTGGAAATAGTGAATCCCTGAGGTACGGGCAGTCCGATATTAGTCATCTCGGCGAGGTTAGCGCCCTTGCCGCCAAGAAGCTCTCTCATGTTCGCGTTACCTTCGGTAAAAAGGTAGCAATACTTCTTTGCCATTTTGTTTACATCCTCCAATAAGTATTAATTTATCTAACCGCTATATTTTAATATAAATCGCATTTTTTATCAAGTGTTTATAAGCAATTTAATGTAAATTTTTTTAAATGCCGCAAAAAATTTCCAACATAATGCGTTAAAACAAAATCGGGGCATAATTTACCCCCCCCATTTTTTATCCGGACGAAGTTGTGATTGAATATTACAAAATCCTTATGTACTCCGCAAGGCTTTTAAAGGCGATGCCGAGCTTATAAGACAGGTACTCCCTTATAAGCCTCAACGCGCGCTTGTAGCCGTCGGGCGTAATAAAATCCCGTTCGTATGATTTACCCTCCGCCATTCTCAAAACGTTGTACGTGACCCGACTTGCGCCCGCCCCGTCGCCGCAGCCGAAACAGGTAAACGCACCCGCGCCCATATCGAAACGCAGCTTGTCCGCGCCTTGGAGAGATTTTCCGCACTCCGCGCATGCGTCCAGAGCTATACCGTAACCCGACCGCTTTAACGCATATATCAAAAACTTAACAAGCGCGGTACATTCCTCGCCCGAACACATTTCCGCAAGGACTTTGACGCATTCCGAAAGCATCTCCGAGCAGTCGTCGCCCTCATAAGTAAGGGCGAGAGCCGCCTCCGCAAGCGCCGATGCGGCATAAAATTTATTGATATCCGCGCTTAAATCAAAAAAGCTTTCGCACTCGCTGCAATTAATTACGGTGTACCTGTCCCCGCGCTTTGCAAGGGTATATTGGGCGAAACAAAAAGGCTGGGCGGCGAATTTAAGCTTCGCGCCCGCCTTCTTAACGCCCTTTATCCCTGCGGTGATTCTGCCGTTTTCCGCAGTTAAAAGAGTAAGTATTTTATCGTTTTCGCCGTAGTCTACGGCCTTTAACACCAACGCGCTTGTTATAATTTCCATATAGTTCGGGTATTTTTCGGAATTAATTCCACATTCTATCAGAGGACGAAGTCCGCAATGAGGCAGTTCATGAAAAAAGACAGGGACGCCGCCGAGCTTGCCTGGAAAATGTTTGAAAAAACGGGCAACGTAAGCTACTATATGCTTTATAAACGGCTCGGCGACAAATAAATAACCAAATAAGCGGCGGTTTTAATCGCCGTACATATCCTTTACAAGGTTGGGGCGGTTGCGCCAATCCTCCTCCACCCTCACGAAAGTAGTCAAAAAGACCTTTGCGCCGAGATATTTTTCCATCGCCTCGCGCGCAAAAGCGGAAACTTCCTTTATTGCCCTGCCCTGCTTGCCTATAAGAATGGCTTTGTGGTTGGGTTTTTCGCATACGAGGTCGAGATTTACCTCGTACGTTCCGCTTTCCCTGCGTTCGAATTTGTTGACGACCACGGCTATGCCGTGGGGAATTTCGTCGTCGAACTTCAGAAGTATCTTCTCCCGCATTATTTCCGCAATCATGAACCTGTCGCCCTTGTCGGAAACGATATCCTCTTCGATTACCTTTCCGCAATCGGGCACCTGCTGCGCAAGGAAGGCTTCAAGCTTGGCGATATTGGTATATTTGCGCGCGGAAACGGGGAATATATCGCAACGTATTCCGCTATCGTACATCTTTTTTACGTCCTCCGCAATGTTCTCTTTGGGCATGATGTCTATTTTCGTGTAGGCTATCGCCGCGGGAATATTGCCGCAGACGTATTTTTTCATAAGCGCAACGTCGCCGTCCGAAACGCCGTTGTGCCCGTCGTGCACATATAAGATAAAATCCACGTCCTTTGCCGCGTCCTCGGCGGATTTAATCATTAAATCGCTTAAATAAGTTGAACTTTTATAAATTCCGGGCGTGTCCACAAAGACAAGCTGGTATTCGGGCTTTGTTAAAACGCCCATTATGGAATTGCGCGTAGTCTGGGGCTTGGGCGAGGTAATAGCCACCTTTTCCCCCACAAGCACGTTGACAAGCGTGCTTTTGCCCGCGTTCGCCCTGCCTATAAGCCCTATAAATCCGCCTCTCATGTCATTACCTCGTCAAGTTGATTTTTGAAAGAATTTTTTCTTCTTTCTCCCTCATCTGCGCCTTGTCTTCTTCCGTCATATGGTCGTAACCGAGAAGGTGCCATACTCCGTGCGTTGCAAGATAATTAAGCTCTCTGAGGTAAGAATGGCCGTATTCCTCCGCCTGTTCGCGGGCGCGGCGCACGCATATAGCTATACTGCCGATAAACAGGTTGTCCTCCTCGTCCAGATCCGCGGGAAATTCAGACGCGGCCAAATGCCTGCCGCGGATATTATCCAACGTGGGATAACTTAAAACGTCGGTAACGGAATCCACCCCGCGCGTTTCGCGGTTGAGCCGACGTATCCGCTCCTCGTCCACAAGCTCAACCTCGCACGAAATATCGCAATCGGCGTCTATTTCTCCGTCGAACGCTTCCGCAAGCGCGGAAAAATCATACTGTTCACAAAATATTTTTAACATAGATATCCTTTTTTTACGGAATTTTGCGGCCGCCGTGCGCGCGCCGCCTTGAAAAACATAATATTTACTTCTTTTTAGCTATCGTAAGCTTGGGATAAGCCACCCTTGAATGATATACGCCCGTAAGGCTGTTGACTATGGTGCGCGTTATTACGGTAAGTTCGCGCATTGTTATATCGCAATCGACAAATTGGTCAAGGTTCATGCGCTCTTCGATAAGGCTGCGCACAAGCGCTTCTACCTTTTCGGGAGAGCGGTCCGAAAGCGAACGCGAAGCCGCCTCCGACGCGTCCGCAATCATGATAATCGCGGCTATCTTAGTAGTCGGCGTGGGACCCGAATAGGAATAGCTGTCCACTTTAAGCTCGCCGTCGCTCAGTTTCAGCGCCTTTGCATAGAAGTATTTTATCGGCAACGTGCCGTGATGTTCCACTGCCACGTCGGCAAAGAAATCGGGCAGATGGTTCTTTTTGATGAGTTTTGCCCCGTCGCGCGCGTGTGAGCGGATAATATCGGCCGAAAGCTCGGGTGTAAGCTCCTTGTGCATGTTATAGTCGGACTGGTTTTCCGCAAACATTTCGGGATTTTTAAGCTTACCTACGTCATGATAGTAAGCCGCCGCGCGCGCAAGTTCGGGATCTTCGCCTATCGCGTCGGCGCACGCTTCGGCAAGCTGCGCAACGACAAGCGAATGGTTGTATGTGCCCAACGCGTTCTTTTTAAGCAATTTTATGAGTTTTGCATTGTCGGAGGTGAGTTCGCGCAGCCTGAAAGGAGTCAGCTCCGCAAAAACCAACTCGAACAAAGGCAGTATTGTCATAAACAGTATGACCGAAAAAATGCAGTCCAGCGAGCTGAAAATTATGATGTCAAGCGATTCTTTAAGCTTAATCACCTCTTCCGCGGGGAGCTGGATAACCACGTTTATTATGAGTACGGGAATGAGCAATACGAAAGCAAGCCCCACGCAGGCAATACGCGTTTTCACCGTTTTGAAAGTGACGATTCCGACAATTCCCGCACCGAAAATAGTAAACAGGGCCGCAAAGTTATCTATCTGCGACGAATCGTTGATAAACATGGAGTAGATAAACATTATCAGCGCAAACACGGTGTTGAGGAAAATGGCGTCGCGGCGGCGCAACAGAATGGCCGCCATAAGCGAAAACAGAAGAAGCGGTCTTGCGGTGGAGTTTACATACCTGCCCGCGACGTAACAAAGAAGAAAGCTGACGATAAACAGAAGATATATTTCTATTATCTTTGAACAGCGGGAAATAAGCGCCTTGTTTTCAAAGTAAAAATAACAATAAGTAATGCCCGACAAAAGCGCAAGGGAAACGGCAACGAAAATGATGTTATTGACGTTTTCCGAAATATAAGTGCCTATATCGCCGCCCGTATCTATTGTAAGAATAAGGAACATCACGCCCGCAAGCAAAACCATGCAGATAAACGTGGTGAAAATGCCGTTGAACAGTTCCTTATTGCTCAATTTTGTTCTATTCATGGTTATTCTCCTTGTTGCCGTCCTCCTCGTAAGCCCTTACGATACGCATTACAAGCGGATTGCGCACAACGTCCTTATCCGTGAGGTAAACTACGGAAATCCCTTCCACGCCCTTCAACACTGCCGCGGCATGCGAAAGTCCGCTGCGTTTGCCGTCGGGAAGGTCCACCTGCGTCACGTCGCCCGTGACGACCATTTTACTGCCGTCGCCAAGGCGGGTAAGGAACATCTTCATCTGTTCGCGCGTTGCGTTCTGCGCCTCGTCGAGAATGACGAAGGCATTTGAAAGCGTTCTGCCGCGCATATACGCAAGGGGCGCTATCTCTATAGAACCGCGCTCCATAAATTTTGTGTAAGTTTCAAGGCCGAGCATCTCCTGCAAGGCGTCGTACAGGGGACGCAGGTAGGGGTCCACCTTGGTTTGAAGGTCGCCGGGAAGAAAGCCGAGCTTTTCGCCCGCTTCCACCGCAGGGCGGGTGAGAATAATTTTATCCACCTGCTTCTGCTTCATCGCCTGCACGGCGAGGCAGACGGCAAGGTAAGTCTTGCCCGTGCCGGCGGGGCCTATTCCGAAAGTTACAGAGTCCTTTAAAATGCTGTCGACATACCGTTTCTGACCGACGGTCTTGCACTTGACGGGCTTGCCGCGCGCCGTTATTGCGACCGTGCCCGAAGAGAGCTTTAAAATATCCCCCGCCTTGTTCTCGCGGGCAAGCTCTATGCAGTAAGCCACCCTGCCCCTGTCGGGGTTTTCGCCGTTTTCGGCAAGCTTTAAAAGGTTTTCCACAACCGAAGCCGCCTGGCTGACGCGCTCCTCCCCGCCCGATATTACGACCGTGCCGCCGTCCACGCGGATTATTACGCCCAGCTCCTGCATTATGACGTTTAAATTTTCGTCGAAAGCGCCCAGAACCCTTTGAAGCAAATCAACGTGCCCCGCGGCTATTTTTCTTACAGAAAGATCCGATCCTGCCATTGTACCTCTTACAGTATTTTGCGCCCGAATTATGGGGCGGAGCCTTAATTTATTCAGCTCAAATTTATACTTAACTTATGCAAATAAGTAAAATCTATTACATAAACGACGCCTTCCCCCTCCTCACGGACGGTATGCGTGCGGGAAACAATTTCGTCCCCGTTCAAAAGCAGCGACGAATAGGCGTTTTTAAGATTTTCCTCGCTGTCGCAGTCTGCGGCATATTCCGACCTGCCCGTTACCTCTATTTCGGCATAGCCTGCCGCAAGACATTCCGCCCGCTCTCCGCCCGAAAGATTATAAGGGGCGATGAGAACGTCGCCCGCAACGACTTCGCCGCCGACGGCGGCAACCGCGGTGCCGCATATTGCCACAATGTTCACAACCTTGCCCGAAACGTCGGAAACAAGCGGTTCGTATGAAACGGCGGAAGAATGTTCCCCGTCCGTGCGGACGTCTATTATAAGAATGCTTCCGCGCTTTTCGATATTGCAGAAGGTGACGTCGGGAAGGGCAAGTATTCTGCCCGTTGCAACCGATTTATCGAACGAGCTAAGCCGCGAAAATTCCCTTGCGCCCTCGTCATAGATTATAGTGAGGACTTCGTGTTCGAGATAGCTGCCGCTGCCCTCCACTTCTATTTTGAGAACGAGCGAATTTGCAAAGACAGCCATAGCCGCAAAGACCGCCGCGCCGACTGCAAGCCCCGCGCGGAGCGAAAGCAGTTTTAAAAGCCACCTTGCGCGGCTTAAACCTACCTCTTTTATATTATAACACGGCTTTGCGAAAATTGCAAAAACTTTTTTAACGTCTTTGTCTTTTACGGAAAATAAAAAGCGCACGCCCTCTTTTTTGCAATGCCAGACGGCGATTTCGGCTTTTTTCAGCTTATTCAGCGCATATTGAGCCGTACACGCAACCGACAAACGGGTAAGATCATTCAACTTTTATCACCTTAATTTCGCCTTTTATCACAACGTCGCCCTCGAAGTATTTGGCGACTTCCAGCTTTTCCCCTTCTATTTCGATTGTGCCGCAGCGGAGAACCAGAACCGCTTTTCGGGAAGAGAATTCCGCAACGGTCTTAACGCTGCGGAAATACCCGCCGAACGACGGCGCTACCGTGAAAGATTTTAAAGTGTCCGCGCCCATTTCCGACAATATCTGTTCCAATAAATTCATGTAATATTGTATGCCGAAAGCCCCGCCCGTATGCGGTTTAACCGCATACGGGCGGGGCTTTTCAGGAACTTACTGATACCAATAAAAAATCCGCCCGTCAATAAAAGCCATTAAAATACAAATTTATACCTTTTTCTTTTTATGCGGCGCCGTATAATTTTCAAAAGAGGTAATATGGCAAGAAAAATTCTTATTACAAGTTTTAAAGGCGGTACGGGCGTGACCACCTGTTGCCTCGGTCTGGGGCTTGCGCTTGCCGCTTCGGGCGAACGCACTCTTGTGGTTGACGGCGATACAAAGAGCGCAAACGCCGTCACCATGGCGGGACGGGGCAACATGCAGGTTTTCACGCTTGAAGACTATTCCAACGGCGCATGCCGTGCAAAACAGACACTCGTCGCGCACCCTTTGGCGCCCAATCTCAACATAATGGTTTCATTAAACCTGAAAGATCTTGCCGCGGCGGAACGCGCGATAGGCGATATAGACGAACTTTTCGACTTTATTCTGTGCGACAGGATAGCCGCCTCCGCCTGCGGAGAGGCAATTATCGTGACCGAACCTTATCTCCCTTCAATAAAAAGCGCAGACAGCTGCCGTTCCGCGCTGAACGACGGCGGAACAGAAAAACTTTCGCTTATTGTAAACAAACTCAGCGGCGGACAGATTCTGAACGGAGAAACCATGACCGCGCAAGAAATCGCAACCGTTTTGCACCTTGAACTGAAAGCGGTTATCCCCGAAGACCTTACGTTATCCTCAGGCAAATGCAAAAATGCAACGAAGAAAGCTTTCGCGCTTGCCGCGGACAACCTGACGGGCAGGCGTGAGGGCGTCTGCAACGTTTTAAACGGTTACTTCGGCCCGTACGGCTACATCAAAAGAAAGATGAGGGAAAGAATATGAACTCCGTTAACAGAATAATTTCCTTGGACAGAGAGGACATGACGGAGCTTGAAAAACAGCTTTTTATCAAGGATCTTTCCAAGATAAACGACGAATATTTCGAATGTAACGGCGACGCCACGCTTGAAGTTACGCGCGCGGACGGGGGCTTCCTCGTTTGCGTGATTTTCACCGCCCGCAGAATAAAATCGGTCAGAAGCCCGCAGTGATTCGCGCGGCAATATGCGCCGGTTAACCGCATTTTTCAGGATAATAATACATAATTTAAAGCGCCCCGTAAAAGGGCGCTTTTTGTATTTTCAGCCGCGCTGGTTTATTAAAGATATTACGGTTTGAAGTTCCTCATCCGCCTTTGTGGAAGTCCAGTCGGCAGACACAAGCGTGCAGCCGTCCTCTTCGGTAAGTCCCGTGCCGTGGATGCACTTACCGTTCGGCCAATATATCTGCGCCGTAGTCAGTTTCAAAGCTTCGCCCGTAACATAATTGACGTAAGTCGTTTGCATAATCCCCTTGCCGTATGTCCGCCTGGTTTTTACGCCCGTCCCCGCCCAGCTTAGGTAATCTTCGGAAAAATCCGAAATGAAAATATTTTCGTATTTGAGCAATCCGTAACTTACAAGTACGCCGATAAGCGCCTCCGAAGCGCTTGCCGTGCCGCTGTTAGCAAGCACATAAATTTCAGTTCCTTCGGGCACGAGATTTGCCGTATTCGCATAGCAGTTATAGGTTTCCTCGCTGCCGTCCTTGTACTTTGCAACCATGGCGACGTTCTCGGAGGTTGAAGAGTCTACGAAATACCCCGCAATATCCTGCATCACGGATACATATCCGCCGCCGTTATTCCTCAAATCCAATATGAGAGAGGTGCAGCCGTATTCGTTAAATTTTTCCATGAGCTTGCCGAACTCGCTGCCTGCATTGCCGTAAAACTGAAACAGGCTGAAATATGCGGCGTTTTCGGGCAGATACTCCAATTTATCCGGAACGCTTTCAATCAGCGAAACGTTGCCTTTATCGTCGGAAACGGTATACCATGCAGTGCTGTTCGTGCACATGTAAACATAGCTTGAAGTGTAATTTTCCTTGGCAAGTCTATATTCCCCTCCGACCTCGGTATAAAGCGTGAATTTTTCGTCCGTTGCACAGCCTTCTATAAACGATGAAAATGCGGAAGAGCTTGTAAATTCAACAACTTCCCCGCCGTCCGTCTTGCCGCCCGTGAGGCAATCGCCTTTCCGTAAACCCGCATAGTAAGCGGGGGAATTCCCCACAACCGAAATGAGATAGGCGCCCCTGCCGTCAATAAAATTATAAGTAATGCCTACCCCGCTGCGTTCGCCTGAATTTTCCTTGACGAGGGCTTCATATTCCTCTGCGGTGTAATATTCGGAATAGGCGTCCAGCAAGGACGACAGCTCTTCAAGCGAGGCGTCCGCAAGGGCGTCCTTATCGATATCGTCGTAATAGTAATAATATTTTTCAATCGTATCGACCGCCCATGCGCGGGACGAAAAGACTTCGCAACCCGCCCCGAACGCAGAGAGCAATACGGTCAAGGTCAAAACGAGTGCGGATATTTTTCGCCAAAGAGAAAATTTTTTACTTTCCTTCATAACGCAACCTCATTTCAGATTATATAGAATATGTAAAGTTTTGAACGTAAGCGCCATATCGAAGTTGCGCAAATCCAGCCCCGTAAGCCTTTTTATTACGTTCAGCCTGTATAAAAGAGTATTTCTGTGCATAAACAGAACGCGCGCCGCACGGGAAACGTTCATACCGTTATTCAGGAACGCATCCGCCGTGCGCATCATCTCGTTATCTTCGAATATCTTTGCGAAATTTTTGAAATCATAGCCCGAAATAAGCTTTTCCCGCTGGGATTTAGACAGTTGGGAAACTATCTCGCCAAGCGAGAGATTGCGCGGCATATCGGAATGCCGCGCCGCGTTTGCGGGATGCGCTTCCCCTTCTTTATTTGCCAACGGCTCCCCATTCTTCACTTTTCTTGCCTCCTGTTCGGTACGGTATCATTATAAACCTTTGCGGCGGCGAATGCAATCCATTTTTATTATATATTGGCGGAGTTGGATTAATTCTTTAAAATTTGCCCATAATCCGAATATGCCTGCAATGTACTTTATTTTGCCTTCTTGCGCGCGCAAACGGAAAATATTATGCGACATAAAACAAAAATTCGGCAACATCTCTTGACATAAAATCTTTTTTGTAATAGAATATAAAAGCAGTATAAGGGAAATTGCGTATATTATATGCGCCTTTCAAGGCGGTTTTAATAAATAAAACAGTGTGGAGACAATTACATGGTAAATACCGATAAAAAATATTTTAAGGGAGCGGCGCTGATAACGTACTGTCTGGCGATAGTATGCCTTCTTCTCGGTTTGCTCCTTCCGCTCGGCACCGTTAAAGGCGTTGACGGAATTATCGTCCTTCAATTGCCGGACGCGTTAAATAAAGCGTTCGGGCTGAATATCGGCGGCGGAAAGCCCTTTTTATATTCCTATCCCGTCAAACTTTTCGGCGTAGTTCCCGAAATAGACTTCGGCGCATGGCTTATACTTGCCTATGTACTGGTAACTGCGGCGGCGATAGTATGCCTTATACCCGCGCTGGCAGGCAGCAAAGAAAAGCATACTACCGAAAAAATAACTTTCGTCGTGGAAGCTGTTGCGGCGGCAATACTCGTCGTTTTAGTGCTTACATTCTTCTACGACTATATCGAAGTATATCTTCGTGTGACTACCCCCACGGGATTCAGCAAAGTATGGGGACACAACCTGACGATAGCTGCGGCAGGGCTCGTTCTTATGCTGATTATCCAAAGAATAATTTGCGACAAGGGGTCCGGCGTTGTCAAAACGCTTTTGTTCCTTCTGTCTGCCGCGGCGGTAATTTTCACCGTTTACAACGTATACAGGCTGTTCCTTCAGGCGACGCTCCGCAATTTGGCAAACAGCATCGGTATGGAGAGCGGCATATACGGGACGGCGGACGGCGCAAGCGTTTATGCCATATTGCATGTAAGCGCTTTCTTAGGCGGAAACTACTTCGGCAGCTTCCTCGCCTCTTACGAAGGCGGGCTTGAAAAGACGCTTGCGGTATTTACCCTTCTCCTCGGACTTGTCGTGCTGATCAACTTAATGTTGGATATGTTAGGAATTGCGAGAAAGACAAGCAAAGCGATGCTGAAATGCAATCAGGTCAGATATATTTTAGAGCTTGTGCTTATTATCGCCGTGATCGTATTTGCGCTTGTTCTTAAATACACCATCGGCATAATGTTAGTAATTCTTGCGATTATTGCCGTAATACAGTATTGGATAAACCTTGTACGTCTTGTGACGTTCGGCAAATATGCTTCCCGCAAAAAGAAACCCAAGGGCTTATATGCGACCGACGAAGAGACCGAGGGTTACGAATATTACGACGAAACGGAAAATGCGGCGGCAAGCGCCGTTCCCGCAACGGAAGAACCCGCACCCGAAGCTGTCGGCGAACCCGTAGTCGAAACCCGTAATATTATTTACAATGTTCAGACTCTCTATAACGGCCCCACGGACGATTTTATCAATAAACTTACAAACGAAGAAAAGATAGAATTTGCAAAGATTTTCCTTGAAAAGAACAATCCCGACCTTTCCTCCATACCCGATTACAAAGTGGGCGGAAACAATGCAAAATTCTTCTCCAACATAATGATTTATTACGCGCGCGTACGCGATCTTGTTTCCGACGGACTTATGAACAAGATGTATAAAGAGTGCAAAATGATGTAAAAACATTAAAATAAATTCAGGCGGGCCGCAGGGCCCGCCTGAATTTATTATTAAAATTTTAAGTCCTTTTTATGTAAACGCGCAATTCGCCGCAGTCGCCGCGTTCTATGCCGTTTATTGAAATGCAGTTGACTATATACAGCCCCCTGCCCCCCTCGGCAAAGACGTCGGGCGCTTCGGCTTTGAGATCGAGCCCGCGCTGACAGTCCGCCGTGACAGTTATGGCTATCCTGTCTACCAAAAGCTCGCCCTTGAATTCAGCCGCCTCCCCGCTGTGGCGGATTACGTTTGTAATCAGCTCGCACGAGGCAAGCCGGCTTAAAAAAATATCCTCGTCCGCAATGTTCTGCCCGCGCAAAAAATCGGCAAACGCCCGAAGCTGGGTATTCATGTTTTTTAAGTTGTCAACCTTAAAAGTAATCACAGCAACGCTTCCCTCAGTTTTTCCATAATTTTGCGCTCCGCACGCGAAACGAACATCTGGCTTACGCCGAGTATTTTTCCCACTTCCGTCTGGGATTTCCCCTGAACGAACCTTAAATTTATCACCTCACGCTCGGTGGGGTCAAGCTTGGATATCTCGCTTTTGATCGATTCGGAATCCTCGAACCTTTCAAATTTATCCTCGTCGTCGCTCACCGCGTCGTATAAAGGAGCGTCGTTTTCACCGTCGTCCCCCTTGACGCGCGCGTCAAGACTTACGGGCGTGCGACATTCCATGGCCTCCATGATGAGTTCTTCCGAATACCCCAACTTTTCGGCAAGCTGTTTTACCGTGGGCTTGGAGCCGTGCTGCTTATAGTACTCGTTAGCCTCTTCTTTGACTTTCACGGCAACCGAATAAATACGCCTAGGCAGACGGACGGAACGCGAATAATCGCGGAAATAATTCTTTATAATGCCCGTTATAGTGGGAGTTATGTAGGTAGTAAAAGCGTTGCCCAAATCGGGGTCGTATTTTTCCACCCCGGAAATGAGCGCTTCCGACGCCACCTGATACAAATCGTCGTAGTCCACTCCCCTGCCTGAAAACTTTTTTGCAAGAATTTCGGCAATATAAAGATAATTTTCAACAAGCCTGTTTCTTATATCGATATCGCGGGTTTCGCGGTATTTTTTGAAAAGGGCTGCGGCCTCGGCACTGTCCATCATAACTTCAAAATCACTTTTTCTATAATTTCGCCGCGGCGCTTTATGTCGCACTCTTTGACAAGCGCGGAAATAAGTGCGATTGAAAATTCGCTTTCACCCGCGCAGGGGGAACCGCCCTCGCCCGAAAGAACGCAGCTTACGCCCTCTCCGCCGCCGAACACGCACACGGCGCTTTCATAACCGCTTGACTTTAACAACAGCGCGCTTTCGGTAACGCACACTTTAAAATCCTCTATCGCGTCTATATCGGCGTCGCCGATAGAGCACACCGCGCCCGTAACAAGACGCAAAGCCGTAAAGTAACCGCTGTCCTCCAAATGAAATTTAACGGTAAATTCCTTCATGAGCGGATCTCCATAACGCTGCTTAAAGCGCAGATATCGAAAAGCTTTTTGATGTTGGGACGTACGTTTACCAATACCATGGAAAACCCGTCGGCTTTCAGCTTTTTGAATATTTTTACAAAAGTGCCGAGCGTAGTGCTGTCTATAAAGGTCAGCGCCGAGCAATCGAACTCCACGTCCTTTTTATCGTGTTCGTAAGCGCAGTCAACCTGCGTTAAAAAATCTTCGCTCGTGGCGGAATCGATTTCGCCCGAAAGCCTGAACACAAGCTTTTCCCCGGCGGAAACAAGCTGAACCTGTTGCATAAAATTCTCCTTGCGGCGTTTAAAATTCGCCTTCCTGCTTTATATTTATTTTATAACCATTTGCGGCGTTTGTCAATCATAGTAATTAAAGTAAAGACATAGCCGAAAGCTTTACGCTTTCGGCATACCGAATGAAAAATCGCGTTAAACGGCGGCGCAGTCCTTCTTAATACGCCTTAGTTTTAAAAGCGGTACGGGCACAAAGAGAACGATTCCCAGCGCAAGGCATACCAGCATAGGAATAATTTCGGGCACAAGCGCGCGCGGGATACCGATGCAGGCGTTTATAACCAAAAAAACAGCGTTTGACAGGCATATAGCCGCGATAACAATAACTATCGCCAACGCCAAACTTTGCAGCAATACCGTTCTGTAAGACGCCGTACCGTTTAGCTTATTTAAAGCTTTTTTGCAATGCACGTTTAACAGAACAACGGCAGCGACGGCGCCCAATGCAGAGGCGATAAAAACAAGAACCGCTTCGTAATTTGTCAGCACCGCGCCTGAATGGACGTCATTCCAAGTAACGTACGTACCGTAGCCAACTACTTCAACGGTAGCCTGATATTCATATCCGCTTTCCGTTTCCGCCGTATGTTTAAGTTGCTTAAACAGAGCCTTATCCTTGCCGTAGTCGCCGCTCAAATCGAAAGATACGCTTATATAGTCCTGTCCGAAAACCAAATTTCCGTCCGCGTACTCGTCAAGCGCCGCAAGCTGCCTTTCGGTAAATCCGCCGTAAGACTCAATAGAAGTATCGGAAGAAGAATAAGTGTACCCGTGAATGCTGTCATATGTTATCACAGCAGGTTTTAAAGTAATTTCACTTTCGCCGAGAGCATATATCTGCCGCACGGCGGAAAGTTCGGGATCAGCGACGGACGCCGTCAGCGCGACGGTAAACGCGGTTAGCGAGCATATAAAGAGCATGCAAGAAATTATTAGCGCAATCGCCGACGTTCCCTTTGTGACAATTCCTCCTGAAAAAATGAACGATTTTTTCACATTACTCATATTCTACAACCTTTAAACATACATACTTCTATATTTGACATTGAATGAAGAACTACCAGTGGTTAATTGATTCCCATATGAAATATAACGTATTTTTTCATCAAATATAATTGCTAATTTCTTAATACATTTGTTGATACTCATAAAACCTCCTAACAAAAAATTCTTTATTATTATATCATAATTTTAAATTAAAATCAACGTCAAATTAAAAAAAACAATTATTTAGGCTAATTTTTGCTTGTTTGGCGCATTTGAACGCCGTATATTGTGAAATACCGCTGAAAATTATTTCACGGTATCTCCGTTTGACATAAGCGTTAATTTATGTTATAATTATCTGAAAATACACTTTAAGGAGGTTACGATTTTGGATTTCAACGAAGCCAACCTCATAGTCAAATACTCGTATAAAATATCCCAGCTTGCCAAACTGACCGCGCAAAACAACAACATCGGCGACGAAATGTACGATAAATACGACGTTAAGTGCGGCTTGAGGGACAAAAACGGCAAGGGCGTTTTGTGCGGATTGACGGAAATTTCCGAAGTCACGTCCTGGGAAACGATAGACGGCGTAAGAACGCCCGTTCCCGGGGTTTTGTGCTACCGCGGATATAACGTAAAAGATATCGTAAGCAACTGCGTAAAAGAAAACCGTTTCGGTTTTGAAGAAACGGTTTATCTTTTGCTGTTCGGCAAACTTCCCACCGCGTCCGAACTTTCGGATTTTCGCGAGATGCTTGCCGAATTCCGCGTTTTGCCGCGCAACTTCGTCCGCGACGTTATAATGAAGTCCCCCTCCAAAGACATGATGAATATGCTCGCACGATGCGTTCTGAACCTTTACAGTTACGATCCCGACCCCGACAACATACAAGTTTCGAACGTGTTAAGGCAAAGCCTGCAACTTATAGCCGAACTCCCCATGATCGCCGCATATTCGTACAGGGCTTACCGCTATTACAACACGGACGACGGTTCTTTGGTAATACATAAGCCCGTAAGCGAGTATTCCACGGCCCAGAACATTTTGCACATTCTGAGAAAGGACAGAAAATTCACCGACCTCGAAGCAAAGGTTTTGGACGTTGCGCTTATCCTTCACGCCGACCACGGCGGCGGCAATGCTTCTACGTTCACCACGCACCTTGCGACTTCCACGGGCACGGACACTTATTCCGCAATGGCGGCGTCGCTCGGTTCTTTGAAAGGTCCCAAGCACGGCGGGGCGAACATAAAAGTGATACAGATGTTCGAAAACATTAAGGAGAACGTAAAGAACCGTTCGGAAAAGAACGTCACCGACTATGTGCGCAAAATTCTCGACAAAAGGGCGTTCGACAGAACGGGGCTTGTTTACGGAATCGGACACGCCGTTTACACCGTATCCGATCCGAGGGCGGAAGTTTTAAAGCTTTACGCACGCAAACTTGCGGTTGAAAAGGGGCGCGAAGAAGAATTCGAACTTTATGAAAACGTTGCGAAAGCCGCCTCCGAACTCATCTGCGAGCAAAAGAATCTGGATAAACCCGTAAGTCCCAACGTAGACTTCTATTCGGGTTTTGTATATTCCATGCTGAATTTGCCCACGTCGCTATATACCCCGCTGTTTGCGATAGCGAGAATTGCGGGTTGGAGCGCCCACCGCATGGAGGAACTCGTGTGCGGCGGCAAAATCATCCGCCCCGCATACCAATGCGTAATAGACAGGCGGGAATATATCCCCATCGACAAAAGATAAAAAGTTTTTATACATAAGCCGCCCGTTGCCGTGTTACACGGCAACGGGCGGCTTTATATTTCGGGAGTGAAATTACTTTCAAACCTTGTATTATTTAAATATGAAAGCTTTCCGCTTAAATTAAATTTAAGATATTTCGCCACAAGTCTTTGCCTGCGCGCGCCGTACTTTTTGTTCAATGCGCTATCGCCGTACTTTTCATCGCCCAGAACGGGGCAGCCGATATGCGCCATGTGCGCGCGGATCTGGTGGGTCTTGCCCGTGTGCAAAGCGACTTCCACAAGCGCAATATCGCCCCGCTTTTCCAGCACCTTGTACTGCGTAACTATTCTTTCGCCGCACTCCCTGTCACTGACCTTCACATATGCGCCGTCCGCGTCCTTTTTTAAATAGGCTTTCAAAACTGCGGCGTCGCTGCGGAAGCAATTTTTACACAGCGCAAGGTAAGTTTTTTCAATCGCGCGCTCTTTGAAAGCCCGCAAAAGCTCTTCCTCCGCCCGTTTATTTTTTGCAAACACAATCAATCCCGACGTATTCCTGTCAAGGCGGTGCACGGCAAAAACTTCCACGCTTCGGTTCAGTTCAGATAAAAGCCCCTCGCTTGCAACTCCCGAAAACTTGTCGCAGATAAGCACGTTTTCATCCTCGAAAACGACAGAATGGGAAAGCTCGCCCTCCTGAGCGGGCGTGGTGTAGTAGCACACTTCGTCGCCCGCAAAAAGCTTTAAATCGGACGAAACTCTCGCTCCGTTCACCTTAATATCGCGGTTTTTTAAAAGCCGCGACAGGACGAAAGAGCCCTGCGGGTAATTGAAATCCGTAAATTCCTTCAATGTGCAGTTTTCTTTAACAAGAAAAGTTTTCATGAAAATATTCCGAAAAGTAAATTTGTGAGATATCCGCCCGCAAATGCGGCGAGAAGCTGGACGGCGCAGCATTTAAGCGTGAACTTTACTCCCACCTCCTTACAGGAAGCGGAAATTGCGGAAATGCAGGCGGGACAAAGCAGCACGAACGCGCACACGCCCAGCGACGGCGCAAGAGCAAGCCCCGTTCCGTCAGGCATTAAAAGGGCAATCGACGCCGCTACGTTTTCCTTTGCGATAAAGCCGCACAAAGCGGCATACGCAATCCGCCAATCGGCAACGCCCATGGGACAGAAAAGCGGAAGAACCAATCTGCTTATGGCGGAAAGCATGCTATCTTCCGCAGAAACGTACCGAAAGTCAAACGAATAATGAGCCAAAACCCAGGAAATCACGCAGAAAGCCATTACAACGCCCGCCACTTTGATTATAAACCCTTTCAGATAAAAACACAACTTAATTAATACGGCTTTCATCTGCGGAAGGGATATGGGCGTTACTTCCGAGAGCATGCCTTCGGTTCCTCCCTTCAACAGCAGCGAAGCCCCCAACGCCGCCGCAACGCCCGCGAAATAAAAACAGGTGACAACGGGAAAGGGGTCGTCAAATAACGGTGCGAGAAAGGTGAGAAAGACGGGCAATTTCGCTCCGCACGGAATAAAGGGCAGAATTGCAACGGTGCGCCGCTGTGCGCTCTTTGTGGAATATCCGCGCGTTGTGAGGATTGCCGCCGCCGTACAGCCGAACCCCGAAACGAGCGAAAACGCCGCCCTGCCCGAAAGATTGGCTTTTTCAAACAGTCCGTCCGTGGTAAAGGACAGCGCAGAAGTTATGCCGCTTTCGTCAAGCAAAGTCAGAACAAGGTACAACACGGCAAGCTGCGGCAAAAAGGAGAGAACGCTGCCCGCGCCGCCCAATATTCCCTCTTGCACAAGGGATATCAACGCCCCGTTCTGCATATGCGAGGTTATCAAAGAAGATAAATCTTCGCATATAAGCCTCTCCGTCATATCCTTTAAAAGCGCGCCCGGCATAAGCGGGTGAAAGGCGAGAAAGAACATCGCCGTCACTGCGGCAACGAAGAATATTACGGCGAAAACGGGATTGTAAAAAAGCCTGTCTGCTTTGGATATTTCCGCATTGCCCCAGTAATATGCCGTAGCTAAGGGCATTTTCTCCCTTTTTATCTGCGGCACGCAGCCGTCCTCTATCGCCCTTTTCAGCTCCTTCGGATCATCATACACCTTTGCGCCCAGATACGCGGAAAGCTTATCCCTGTCCAACCGCCCGCCGCGGCGCTTTAAAGCGTTCGTTTTGGTTACATATACCGCCGTTCTTCTGCCCGCAGACTGCAAACTGCGCGTTAGAGAGAGGTTATTTTCAAGCGTCATGGCGTCGACTACGTTGACGATGAGATCGGCGGAAAGAATTTCCGTTGCGGCGGACTTTTCCTCCATGGAATAGGGCGTGAAAGAGTACATGCCCGGCACGTCCACATAGGTAATTCCGCCCATTTGCTTATATGCGGGCGAGGTGGTAACGCCGTGAAAATTGCCCGTGCGCAGATTGCTCTTCGTCAGGGCGTTGAAAAGAGTGGTTTTGCCCGCGTTGGGCGTGCCCGCAAGAACGACCTTCATTATGTAACCGCCTTTACCGATATTTTTTCCGCAAGCGCGCGCCGCATGGCAAGCCGCACCGAGCCGCAGGATATTAAAATGCTGCTTTTAAAAAGCGAAAACGCAACGGCTTCAACCTCTGCGCCCGCGCGTACGCCAAGAGCGTCCAGCCTTGCAAGCGCGCCGCCCTCCGCGCCCACACGCATTATTGCCGCGCGTTCGCCGCGATTTAACCCGTACAGAGTACCCCCATAATTTTTGGCTTTGCCGCAGGCGCGCTGTGCGCGCCCGCGGCGCCTTCCTTTCAAAAACAAAACGGTCATAGACTAATCTATGACCGTTTTCACACAAAAATGTATTCGTTTTATAATAACTTATCTTCTTACCAAAGTCAAAGTTACTTTTTCGCCGTTGACGTTCTGTTCGCGGGTGAAGCCGTCCGCCTCGCCCGCCGCAACTACGTTTGCAAGCACGTCTGCGGCAAACGCGCCTTTTTCAAGCACTTTAAGCGCTTTACCCCCGGCGTTGTAATAAACTTCAATCCTGTCGGTAACTTCAAATCTCGCTTCCTTGCGCATATTCTGAATTTTGGAAACAAGCTCGCGTTCAATGCCCTCGAAAATAAGTTCATCCGTAAGGACGCTGTCAAGAGCCACCGTAACTCCGTTATCGGCTGCGGCTACGTAGCCCTTTGCGCTTTCGGTGAAGATCTGCAAATCCTCCTGCTTTAAGAACACGCCCTCGCCCTCTATCTCATACGAGCCGCCGCCCTTTACCGCCGCAACGACCTCCGCGGCGTTGCAATTCGCGAGAAAGGCTGAAATTGCGCCCAGCTTTTTGCCGTATTTGGGTCCGAGCGTCTTTAACTGGGGTTTGAGTTTATAGCTTAAATACTTTTCCGCGTCGCCGCCGACGGTGAATTTCTTGACGTTCAGCTCCTCCAAAATAATGCCCTTTTCCTCTTCCGAAAGTTCTAATGGCTTATCTGAAACGACAACCATTTCGGCAAGCGGCTGACGGTTTTTGAGGTTACCCGCGTTTCTTGCGGCTCTGCCGAGATTGACTATGTTCTGAACGGCTTCCATGCCCTTTTCAAGCCCGATATCTATAAAGCTCTTATCGCTTTCGGGGAATGTGCAGAGGTGGACGGATTTCGGTTCTTCGGGATAGAACTGCGGAACGAGGTTGGAATACATCATTTCTGCGATGAACGGCGTATAGGGCGCCGTAACTTTCGCAAGCGTGACAAGCACGGTGTACAGCGTCGTATAAGCCGCCGCCTTGTCCTCCGTCATCTGCGGACCCCAATAGCGTTCGCGGCATCTGCGGACGTACCAATTGGAAAGCACGTCGGAAAAATCCTGCACGGCGCGCGCGCTGTCGCATATTTCGTAATTAGCAAGCCCCTCGTCCACCGTTTCCACAAGAGTGTTAAGCTTGGAAAGTATCCACTTATCCATGAGCGTCAGCTTGCATTTTTTTAAATCGTACTTCGAGGGGTCGAATTTATCTATCTCGGCATACAGCGTAAAGAACGCATATGTGTTCCAGAGCGTGCCGATATACTTGCGCTGGACTTCGGAAACCGCCTCTTCATAGAACCGCGAGGGCAGCCAGGGCGCCGAGGATGTGTAGAAATACCACCTTACCGCGTCCGCGCCCTGTTTATCGAGCACAGACCACGGGTCAACCACGTTGCCCTTGTGTTTGGACATCTTTATGCCGTTTTTATCGTTGACGTGCCCCAAAACAATGCAGTTTTTAAAGGGCGCCCTGCCGAAAAGTATTGTGTTGATTACAAGGAGCGTATAGAACCAGCCGCGCGTCTGGTCAACCGCCTCGGATATAAAATCCGCGGGGAAAGTTTGCTCAAACAAATCCTTATTTTCAAAAGGATAGTGATATTGCGCGAAAGGCATGGAGCCCGAATCGAACCAACAGTCTATAACTTCGGGTGTGCGCTTCATCTTGCCGCCGCACTTGGGACACTTGCAGGTGAGTTCGTCAAGATAGGGACGGTGAAGTTCGATATCCCCCTCTACGCTGCACTCGGCTTTCAGTTCCGCCTTGGAACCTATCACCTTGATTTCGCCGCAGTCGGGACAAATCCATACGGGCAGGGGAGTACCCCAATATCTGTCGCGCGAAAGCCCCCAATCTATCACGTTTTCAAGGAAGTTGCCCATTCTGCCCTCTTTAATGTTGTCGGGCATCCAATTTACCGAGCGGTTGGCGGCGATTATGTCTTCCTTAACTTTGGTGACCTCTATGAACCAGCTTGAACGCGCGTAGTACAGAAGAGGCGTATCGCACCTCCAACAATGGGGATAGTCGTGCTCGAAAGGAACGACTTTGAATAGAAGCCCCTTTTCTTCCAGCATTTCAAGGACGTGCTTATCGGCTTTTTTGGCGAACAGTCCGTCAAGGGCGGGGAAACGCCCGTCAAAACAGCCGCGGTCGTTTACAAGCTGTACCACGGGCAAGCCGTAACGCTTGCCGACCTTATAGTCGTCCTCTCCGAACGCGGGCGCGATGTGGACCACGCCCGTGCCGTCGCTCATGGTGACGTAACCGTCGCAGACGACGTAATGCGCCTTTGCGCTTGCGTTTGCGGGTGAAATGCGCTTTATCTCCGCGGACGTTTCCTCAAAAAGCGGTTCGTATTCCAGCCCCTCCCACTCTTTGCCGAGCTTTTTGTCTATTACGGAGTATTCATCAAAGAAGTTGCCGACAAGAGCCTGCGCAAGTATATATCTTGAACCTTCGCTCTCTATCTCGACGTAGGTTTCTTCGGGGTTCATACAGAGCGCAACGTTGGAGGGCAAAGTCCAGGGAGTAGTCGTCCAGGCAAGGATATAGCGGTTCTGTCCGCCCTTTACCTTAAAGCGCGCCACAGCGGAATTTTCTTTTACAAGCTTGTAGCCCTGAGCGACCTCGTGCGAGGAGAGCGCCGTGCCGCACCTCGGGCAATAGGGCACTATCTTATGCCCCTTATATAAAAGCCCCTTTTTGTGCATTTCTTTAAGCGCCCACCACTCCGACTCTATATAGTCGTCGTCATAAGTGACGTAGGGGTGATC
>CAZQNK010000024.1:0-12469 GCA_964594955.1 uncultured Clostridia bacterium
GTTTTATAATATCGTCTTTTTTGATTTTACCGTTTTCAAAATCAACCGTAACCTCAATATGACTATCCGGTTTTTTGTGGAACAATGTAACTAACGTCTCACACCATTTCGTTTGGGGAAACATGTCAAAGGGGATTATTTCCGCTATATTATAGGGGGAATCGGGATTATCGCACTTTATAAGCGCACTTTCAGACTGCGTTAGCGTTCCCGTTAAAAGTCCCAGATCTCGCGCAAGCGTTGCGGGATTGCAGGAAACAAGCACAATTTTGCCCGCGCCCGATTGTCTGATAGCTTCCACTACCGAACGCTCCATGCCCTTTCTCGGCGGGTCGCACACTATAACGCCGCGCCCGCCCGCGCCCTTTGCGATAACCTGCAAATTATCTTCCACCGCGCCGCAGATATTGAACATTTTATCGGAAAGCCCGTTCTTATCCCGCAATTCATCGGCGCAGCGCGAAGCTTCTTCAACAATTTCAATACCGTAAGCTTTGCCGCACTTTTTCGCAAGCATGGCGGTCAGCATGCCCCCGCCGCTGTAAAGATCTATCGCAACGTCGCCCGCGCTCACCTCTGAAAGAATACGGGAATAGAGCTTTTCACGGACGCCGTCGTTCACCTGTATAAACGTGTTCGCGCCCACGGTGAATTTAACGCCGTTTTCTTCTGCTTCAAGAAAGCCTTCGCCGCGGCATATATGCCACTCTTTGCCGAAAATGACGTTCGTCGCGGAATCGTTTACGTTGAGCAAAAACGTAAAATCGTTAAAACTGCGTTCAAGCAGGGATATCAAGGGGGTAACGTCAATCGGTTTTGTACAGACAAGCGCAAATATGTATTTTTCACCCACGGCGCGCACTACTATATGGCGAAGAATTCCCTTTCCCTCTTCATACGGCGGTATATGCCCCGCCTCGGCAAAATCCGTTACGGCTTCTATCACTTTTTTCACCCATTCGGATTGGATAAGGCAGTCTGAAACGGGCGCTATTCTGTGCGAACGCGGAGCATAGAACCCGCATACCGCCCCGCCGTTGCCGTCTCCGCCGATAGGCAACACAAGTTTATTGCGGTATCTGTATTCCCTTTCGCAGGGCACGGTTGGGGCAACTTCGGCATATATGCCGCCCAATTTGCCCAAAGCCGTTTTAACCGATTCGCGCTTGAAGTCAAGCTGCGCGGCATAATCCATGTGTTGAAGGTCGCAACCGCCGCATTTGCCGAACGCGGGGCAGGGCGGATTTTTGCGCGACGGCGAAGGCTTTACTACTTTTACGAGTTTGCCGTAGGCAATATTCCCTTTAACTTTAAGCGCCTTGAACTTTATTTTTTCCCCGACAAGACAAAAAGGCACAAACGCCGTTGTGCCTTCGGTTTTTACTATGCCCGCGCCCTCGGTGCCAAGCCCGCAGACGGTTCCTTCATACTCTCCGTTTTTTATCATAATAAATCAACCGCCGCAACCCTCGCAAATTGCCGCACATGCGCCTTCCGCGCAACATTCGCACGGCGCAATGCAACATATGTCCGCGCATACGCCCCTGCCGATATGCGGTTTTCCTTGACTTTTTTTAAACTTCCGCCGTTTTTGCCAAGCGCTTCGTGCGCCCCGGCATATTCCTCATTATCGGGTTCAAGCCGTACGGCGGTTTCAAGCCGTTTACGCGTTTTTATCAAGAAGCCCGCAGGCGCTTAAGCGATTAGTCATTTTCTTATCCTGTAAACCAATTCGTTGACAATTATCTGGCATTTAAAAATGAGATAATCATAAATAAAGAATGCCGCCGAGCCTACGGTAAAAATAAGGATATAAATATATCTGTTTATAAAATCATACGCTTCGGCAGGGAGCAGACTTCCGCCGAACAAGCCGCCGAAAACCAGCCAATAGCCCGCAATCAGAGTACAGTCGAACCAGATTGCCTTAATGATATACGCAAGCAGACGGTTGACTTTGTAGCGGATTTGCAGACAGTTGGCAAGCGGATGAAGCCCGAAAAACATTATAAAGGGCACAAGTTCCCAAAATTTTGCCGCGGCGCCGAGTATGAGAGTGAGAATACACGTCCCGACGTACGCGAGGAAATCCCCCTTTATAAATTGTTTGGAAAGAGGTACCATAAGCGCGATTATACCCACGAAATATCCCGTGGCGAGAAGCGCTCCGCTTAAAATGCCCAGCGACAGAAACGCGACCGCCACAGCGCACGATATTGCCGAAAGAGCTATTTCAAAAGATTTCGAATACTTGTTTTTGCCCATTATCCGCCTGTTCTGCGCCGAATATCAACGGCAACAGCTATTGCAAAGACAGTTTACGCACATGTATGTGTAACAACATTCAAGGCAGTTTGCGCACGCCCCGCCGCCCATCTGGTCGTCTGCGGGTTGGCTGTTCATCGTCTGCCCCTCGTATACGCCCTGCGACTGCGTTCCGCCGCCCGACGTGCGGTTTGCTTCGGCCTTGAGTTTATCGTTTAATTTTTTATAAGCCGCCTTATACTTGTCGTTTTCCGGTTCAAGCTGAATGGCGATTTCAAGCTGTTTTTTACTCTCGTTCATCCAATTCTTGCGGTAGAAAACCACGCTTTGAAGATAATGCCACTGCCCGCCGCGTTCGTTAAAGCTGTCGAGGACGCGCTGCGCCTCCGCAATATTGCCTTTCTTTATAAGATCTTCCACGTCGGAAAAACTCTGCCCGCCGTTGTCTGAGGCTTCGTCGAACTCCTTAGTAAGATCGGAATAAGCCGCCTCTATTTTCGTAAGCATTTTGGCGGCGTTGTTGCCGGCATCGCCGTCCATAAAACGCTCTTCGAGGTATTTTGCGCGAAGAGTTTCATATGCGGCTTTGATTTCCTCGCGCGTAGCGCCCTCGGAAAGTCCCAAAATTTCAAGATTTTTTTTGTTCATGTTCTCCTCCGTTACATTTTTTGCATCCGCCGAAGATAGCCCGCGTTTTAAGCGGTATCCCGCGCAATATTATATTATCCGTCAAATCGTGGTTGAAATAAAAATGAATTTTAGATAAATTTTCCCGCATCTGCGCAAAGAGCATATCGAATATGAAAACAAGCTCCTTTTCGCCCTTTTTTACGGCGTCCGAACGGCATTTTTCGCCGTAAACGTTGTACAAAACGTTGTATCTGCCCTTTTTAACGTCCTTATCATAATCGTCGAGGGCGTCTATAAGGTATACCCATTTACCGATTGCATAAAAAAGCGACTCGGTTTCGGGCGTGGAAAACTCTTTTAAAAGGTATTTCGAAAGTTCCCGCATCATTACGGCAGAAGGCTCGCAAGCGGCGTCTATTATGGCGCAACCTGCCTTTTCAAGCTCTTGCTGCCTGTCGGTCTGCTCGGCTACAATTTCAGCTATTTCGGGGTGGCGTTTAAGAACGCGCCCGTACCCGCCTTTATATAAGTGCCGCAATATGCCGCGTTTTTCGCCGTCCCTATAGTCGTCGCAAAACTTAAAATAGGTCAACGCCGTGTTCACGCAGCCGAGCGCGAGAGTGGTTTCGTCGATTTTTGCGATAGGGCGCTTTTTGATAGGGTGAAGGACGCAGTGCTTTTTTTCTATAATTACGTCCTCGCCGCGGATATTATGCACGAGGGCGGAAGTAAAAGCAACGTCGTACGTAAGCCCCGTGCGCGCCGTCTGTCCGCAGCCCCTGCCTATGCTTTTACACAGCCCGCAGTAAAGCGCGTTGTACAAAGTTTCATCTTTGATGAAAAGGTAGGGTCTGTCGGGAGATATATAACCGAACATAGAGGTCTCACAATTTCTTCGGCAAAGAGTAAATGTAACTTTTCGCCCGTTCCGCCGATTCTGATTACAGCTGATAAAAACCGATTTTTTTATAAACTTTGGCAAGCGTTTTGTTTGCCGCGCGGCTTGCCCGTTCGGCGCCCGAACGGAGAACACCGTTGAGGTATTCCTTATCGGCAAGCAGTTTCGCCTGCTCCGCCTGAATGGGAGCAAGCTTATCCGCCACGGCCTCGCCCACGGCAAGCTTAAATTCGCCATAGCCCTTGCCCGCGAACTCCGCCTCCGCTTCCGCCACGCTTTTATCCGTGAATACCGAATATATGGAAAGCAAATTGCTTACGCCCGCCTTATTTTCAGCGTCGAAGCGCACTTCGCTTTCGCTGTCCGTTATAGCGCGCTTGAACTTGCGGATTATCGTATCCCTGTCGTCCGACAAAAAGATCGAACCGTTGGGGTTTTCAGCCGATTTGGACATCTTTTTGGAGGGATCCTGCAAGTCGTTTATCTTCGCGCCCACTTTCATATACAGCCCTTCGGGCACTTTGAACGTGGGTGTAAAGGCGTTGTTGAACCTTTGGGCGATATCGCGGGAAATTTCAAGGTGCTGGCGCTGATCAAGCCCTACGGGCACCACGTCCGTCTGATATAACAGGATATCCGCCGCCATAAGCACGGGGTAATCCATAAGCCCCATATTTATATTGTCCGCATGACGGGCGCTTTTATCCTTGAACTGCGTCATACGCTCCATTTCACCGACGTAGGTAAACGTATTGAGAACCCAGCACAGTTCCGCATGGGCGGGAACGTGCGATTGAAGGTACAGAACGCACTTTTGGGGATCCACCCCGCAGGCGATATACAGCGCAAGGAGCGAAAGAGTCTTTTGGCGAAGCTCGGCAGGGTTCTGCCTTACCGTTATGGCGTGCATATTAGCAATTGCGTAATAGCAATCGTAATCGTTCTGAAGCGCGACCCAATTTTTAATTGCGCCGAGATAATTACCGATTGTTAAATTATTCGTCGGCTGGATAGCCGAATAGAGTATTTTCCTTCCTTCCATATTCTGCCCTAAAAGCCAAAAAGTTATATCAATTTAATCATAACATATTATACGGCAAAAAGCAAAGTTTTTTTGTAAAATATTAATTCCGTCACAAAATTAAACTTGATTGTTCACTTGATAAACACAAAAAAATAAAGCCGCGCTGCAACGCGCAGTTTATAAAAGCCCTGAGAGGACATGATACTTGTAGTACTGATTCGTTGATGTTATTTGGGGGATCTCTCCGCGCCGTTCACTGCGTTCACTCTGGTCGAGATGACAAAGGGGTTGGGTTTTATCCCCTCACTTTGTCATCTTGAGCGTAGTGAGCATAGCGAACGAAGTCGAAAGATCTCATATTTCTTTGACTGCTTTACTTATAACCTTTACTAGTGAACGCTTTTTTGGTTTTTGATTGAATTTACGTTACCTGATTATTCGGCAAAAAGTCGGTTAATCGTCATACAGGCCCATAAGTTCCTGTATATCCGTGATGCCTTTGAACACAAGCTTTTTACAGCTGTCCCAAAGGTTGACCATTCCCTCTTCTTCGGCAAGGGCGCGGAGCTCTTCAACGGGCTTTTCCTCATTGACGGCGACTTTGATTTTGTCGCTCATGTACATGATTTCATGAACGGCGATTCTGCCCTTATAACCCGTATTGCCGCAGAATTGGCAACCTTGGGGACGGAATATCGAAGCGGGTTCGTCAATTCCGAGTATCTTCATTTCGGATTCATTGGTTTTACCGCGCTTTTTGCAGGCGGGGCAAAGCCTTTTTACAAGTCTTTGCGCGATTACGCCGACAAGCGCGTCCGCAACGAGGTAGTCCGTAACCTTCATATCCTCCAGACGGATAATAGCGCCGGGGGCGTCGTTGGTGTGCAGCGTGGAGAACACGAGGTGGCCCGTAATAGCCGCGCGGACGGCTATTTCCGCAGTGGCTTCGTCGCGTATTTCACCGACCATTATTATGTCGGGGTCCTGGCGGAGAATACTTCTCAATGCGTTTGCAAAGGTGAGGTTAGCTTTGGTATTTACCTGCACCTGGTTGATGCCGTGCATGGTGTATTCCACGGGGTCTTCTACCGTTATTACGTTGACGCCGGGTTTGTTGATTTCCTTTAAGAAGGAGTACAGCGTGGTTGATTTACCGCAACCCGTAGGGCCCGTAAGCAGTACAATGCCGTAAGAATGGGCGAGAATTTTATCTATGACTACGTTTTCTTCGGGAGTGAAGCCAAGCTCCGTTCTGTTGAAGTTGAACGACGTTTTATCCAGAATACGGATAACGAATTTTTCGCCGTAGATTGTGGGCAACGTGGAAACACGGAAGTCGTAATCCGTTCCGTTAATCGTCATGCTTATACGTCCGTCCTGAGGTATACGGCGTTCGGCAATGGATATGCCCGAAAGAATTTTAAGTCTTGCGCAAATTGCGGGATAACTTTCAATGGGGAATTCCGCACGCACTTGCAGGTCGCCGTCTATACGGTAACGCACCTTAACGGCCTTTTCAAACGGCTCTATATGAATATCGCTGGCGCGGAAGGGTATAGCTTCCTTTATGATTGAATCCACAAGCCGCACGGAGGGATTATTTATAACGTCGTCATCCTTGTTTACAAGACTTAAAGGGGCGGCGTTCATGGCGGCGATAAGTTCGCTGTCCTTATTCCTCTGCAAATCTTCCAACGCGTTTGCGGTCGACTGAACGGCGACGGCGGAATCGATAAATATATCTATCTGGACGGACGGAACGAGGATAAAATCCATCGGGCCGACGTAAATCTGGCTGAGCATTGCCATTGCCGCAAAATCAAGCGGACGGGCTATCGCGACAAGCATAAGTCCGCGCCTGTCGATTGAAACGGGAACGAACTTGTGCTTTCTCAACAGAGTGAAAGTTACGCCTTCCGACAGCTTTTTATCCACTTCAAGCATGTCCATTTCGCAATAGGGCAGACAGAAGAATTCACCGAGTGCGGCAAGCGCGGTCACCTCCGTGCAATAGCCTTTTGCGACCATATAATTTTCAATGGGAAGTTTAAGTCTTGTGCAATCTTCGTATATGGACTTCATCTGCTTGCGCTTGATAATTTTTTTATATACGTAATATTGCAATATTTCGTAATTAAGATCCATCTTGTCTCCTTAACCGAGGCTGTTCATGACCGATAGCATCGGCGAATAAACGGCATAGAACAGCACGCCTACCGCCAGACC
This sequence comes from uncultured Clostridia bacterium, assembly GCA_964594955.1. Lineage (GTDB taxonomy): Bacteria > Bacillota > Clostridia > Christensenellales > Borkfalkiaceae > Coproplasma. The sequence goes on from CAZQNK010000024.1 coordinate 7,044, forward strand.
TATTATACACAGCATTACGGGTTGGATAAAGCCCGTGACCGCCGCCAGCGAGCGTTCCACCTGATTTTCAAAGAAAGGACATGCGTGCGCAAGCACGTCATCCAGCTTATCCGTACTTTCGCCTACGACAACCATCTGCACGAGCATATCGGGGAAAAGCTTATAGCTTTTAAGCGCCATAGTCAGCGTCATACCCTGCCGCACGTCATCCGTGGCGCGCCTGAACTGCTGTGCGACGTATGCGTTGCCGAGGACTATGACCACCTCGTCCATGGCGTCCACTATATCCATACCGCTTCCCACTAAAAGGGCGAACGAACGGCAGAACCGTGCCGAAATATTGTTCCTTATAACGTTTTTTACATAAGGCATGTGGAACTTTAACTTATCCCACAGCAGCCTGCCCGATTTCGTATGTATAAACAGCAGGAATAGCCCTACGACGGCGACTATCACAATGAGTATAGTCTTCCAATTGTTACGGAACCCCTCGCCTATTGCAAATATCGCCAAAGTGAGCGCGGGCATTTCCACATCCAGCGAAGACAGTGCGTCGCGGAAAGTTGGTATTATGACGGCGACCATCAACACGACCAGCGCAACCGCAAGCACTACAAGCACTATGGGGTAAGCGAGGGCGGATTTAGTCTTTGCCTTGACCTTTGCGTCCGCTTCGAGATAGTCGGCAACGGTGATAAGAACCTGATCTATCTGCCCCGAAATTTCGCCTATGCGCATCATGCTGACAAAGAACGCGGGGAAGGTCTTTTTGTGCTTTTTCAACGCTTCGGACAATAATTTGCCCGCTTTTACGTCCTCATACACCTGTTCCATGACCTTTCGCATATATCCGCTATACGACTGGCTTTTGAGAATATTCAAAGAATCTATGATAGAAGTACCCGAATCCACAAGAATTGCGAATTGACGGCAGAAAGTGCAAAGTTCGTTGGAAGAGGCCTTTCCCGTTACGCTGAAAAACCGCGAGGGCGATTTATCCATCGTTATTTTGGCTTTCACGAGATACAGATTTTGTTGGGCAAGCTGACCGCGCAAATCCTTTTCGCTTTCGGCAAGGAAAGTTCCCTGAAACTTCTTGCCGTACAAATTCGTGGCGGTATATTTATATTTTTTCAATCGCTAACCTCCGATAAGAAGATTTATGTATGACGCAACTATCATATCGCCGAAAAACAGGCAGAGCGCCGCCGACGCGGTGAGAAAGGGCGCAAACGGGAATTCCCTTCCCCCTTTCTGCTCCTTTTTACGGTTCACGAACGCATTCACAAGTACCCATATAAGGGTTAAAACGCAGGCAATTATAATACAAAGCAGGGTGCTTTTCCAGCCGAGCAACAGCCCCACCGCGCCCATAAGCTTGACGTCGCCGAAGCCCAGCCCCTCTTTTTTAAGAATCAGAATACTGCCGAAATAGAAAACGGCGAAGGAGCCCGCGCCGAGCGCAAGTCCCCACAGCCTGTCCTGCCAGCCTACGCCCACGCCCAAACCGAAAATTTCGAGTATAAGCACGGCAACGCCGCACAGAGCTATGCCTATGGTCATGCTGTCGGGAATCATTGTGTTTTCAAGGTCGGTGAAAAATGCGACCGTAAGCGCGGAAAGCGCAATGCAAAAGGCGATTATGACGCCTATGCCGTATTCGTTGAACCGCCACACGCATGCAAGCCATATCAGACAGTTGAAAATTTCAACTATCGTATATCTCGGCGATATTTTTTCACCGCAATTGCGGCACTTGCCGCGCAGAATTATATACGAAAGAACGGGTATATTGTCGTACCATTTGAGAAAATAGCCGCACTTGGTGCAATGGGAAGCGGGTTTTGCGATGTTTTCTCCGCGGGGCAGACGCCATATCAACACGTTTAAAAAACTGCCCACGCACAGCCCGATAATTCCCGCCAGAACATAGGTACAGATAAGGTAATATGTTTCCATTATCAGAAATTATGATTTTTGTTGAATTGTTTAGCGTAAAGGCAACCCGCAAGCTCGGGATTGCTGCGCTGCCGGTCGGGCAATTTGTCCGCCGCCGTAAAGGGCTTGAACTGCAACCCCTCTTTCCCCTGCTCCTCGTTCATTTTATCGAGGACGAAACGCTTATCTTCGGGCATATCCACGAGGATATATTCGGGGGAGGATATATAGTCCGTCATCTCCGCCTGACGCGCGAACAGCAACAGCCATTTGGCGATTATTCTGAAATTTTCAAACGCAATTCCCTCGGGCGTTTCGGGAATTTCGCGCAACATGAATTTGGGATAGCGCTTGGGCATCTTGCGGAAAACCTTAACCTTATTGGGTTTCGCCTTTGCCGCTTCCGCCGTCTTTTCTTCCACGGTATTTTCGGGATTTTCGGCAACCGCTTCCCCTTCGGCAGAATCCGCCGCAGCGGCTTCTTCAACCGCTTCGTCATCGGAGCTCATAAGCTCTTCGTTTACTTCCATGGCAACTTCTATGCCGTCGATAACCGCGGCTTTTGCGGCGATAGCTTCAAGGCCGGAAGTTTTTGCGCCCGAATATTCCCCTTCCGCCGCGCCGTCTACGGCGTAATCGGCAAGCGTGGCGTCCTCGGGAATGGCGGAAAGATCGGCCTCGGAAGTTGTCAACGCCCTTGCCTTTGCCGCCTCGCGCGCGTTGATGACGGCAATTTCGCCCGCCTCGTGCTCCGTGCGCATGTATTCGTTTTCAACTTTTTCGCTGTTCAAAAGCTCTACGCCGTGCGGTATGGTGGCATAACCCAAAGTTTTGCCCTTGGATGAAACCACAACCGTAGTATAACTCTTGTGCATTTCCGCGAAAATAAAGCTTTTGCCGCGCGTTTTGGGCGAACAGCCGTAAACGTAGTCCATAATGGCGTTTGCGCTGTATGTAGTGATTTTGGGGAACAGTCTGAACCCCGTAAGCAATTTGAAAACGTTGCTTACAATGGTCTTATCGTAATAAATCGCGCCCATTATAGCATACTGCTTGTTGTGCGTGACAAGAAATTTGTTTATCTTCTTTTCCTTGTGCTTAGCGCCGAATTCGTTGGCAAGCTCCGTTTCAACGCCCAGGTCAAGCTTTGCGGCCCGCATGTTGGGCAGGTTGAACGTTTCAAAACCCACCGCCTCGTCGGGCAGAACGACGTACACGGGCTGAATACCGAACGACGTCTTTTTGGAGAACAATCCGCCGAATAAAGATTTTCCGTCTTCCGGTTTTTCCTTTTCGGGCTTTTTGTCCTTTGCTTTTTTCTCTTTCTTTTTCCCGCCCGTCTCTTCTGCGGGCTTTCCGCCGTCGGGAGTTGCGCCGTCCCCTTCGCCCGATTTGTCTACGGAAGTTTGAACCGAGGACTGCGCTTGCACGTCTGCGGCAACCGTTTCGGCCGTCTGTTGAATGGCGGCCGCCACCTGTCCCGCAAATAACGGTTTCTGCGCAAAATGTTCCTGCAACAGTCCGTTGACTTCCGTAAAAAATTGCGCGGAAAAAATCCGTTCGTTAAAATGCAGATATTCCGTAGTCACCGAAAGGGAATTATTCGCCTTTTTGGCTGCCTTTTTATCGGTTTTTTTATCGGCGGTAACGCTTTCGGCGTCGTCAACCTTTAAGTCCGCGTTTTCGGTTTTGTTTGCCTTTGATTTAGCCGCCTTGTCCACCGTCATTATTTTGATAAGCTTTTCACGCAAATCGAAGCCGATAATAATATTCATTAGCTGATCTCCTATGAGGTTTGCTGGTCTTCCTGTTGGGTTTTGTAGCCGTAATTATAGATATACGCCGAAAGCGCGTACCCGCTCCCCGTTTCGTCCGTTTCGTCCGTCGCGTCGTTTTTGGTAAACTTTATATACAGTTCGATTTTTTTGGAATTGAGAACGTAAACTTTAACGCTATCGGAATCGCCATTAATTTCTATCGTATAACCGAAATCATTTTCTTTGACGGCATTTTCCCATTCTTCCCCGCCGCCGCTATTATTTTCGTCTGTGTAATTTTCGTCTGTGTAATAAGCAACAGCCGCAGAGCCTACTTTATCGAGGTAGTTTTTGCTGTCTATGTAATTTTGGTAACTTTGCGAACTTTTTGCCGTCAATTGCGCGGTCATAAGCAACACGGAAACAAGCAAAGAAACAATCAATATAAGCACGACGGCATAGGTCATGGCAAATCCGCGTTTACGTCTGTTCATCGCTTTCAACCTCCGCGCCGTACGCGCTAAAAGTTTTATCGAATACCGCTTTATTAACGCCCGTCGCCGTACCCTTTACCGTTATGCTTTCAAGCGCGCTCCCATTCAAGGTTAACGTTGCCTCCACGTTCATGCCCGACGCCGAATAAGTGTAAACCGCAGAACTTTCTGAAACTGTATAAGTGATAACGGCGTTTTCGCTACCTTCGCTATACTCGCCCACGGAACAGCCGACCGCAAATGCCAGACGGGCGTTAAAACCGTTTTGGTCGGAAGAATCATAAAACGCGGAAACAAACTCGTCGCAGATATTATAAACCTGTTCCGAATTGATTGCGTTATTTTGAATTTTAAGGGCAACGGTGCAAGCGGCAATGCCCGCAGAGGTAAGCATAAGAATAATTGCCATGGCAACTACCGTTTCCACAATGGAAAAACCTCTGCGGGAGCGTATTCCCGATTTAATTGTCCTCATACAGGAATTCACACGCATACACGTCCTTATTTATTTTCGTTTCTATGGTGAACCTCAAAGCGTAACTATCCAAAGAAGTTGCGGCTTGGGAATTTTCTTCGTATTTATAAAATTTAATATCCGAAATATATTTGCAGCTTACCGTTGCAGGATTTTTATCGGAATTTTCGGGATATTTAAAGGTCACGACGGAAACGCCGTCCGCGGTTGCAATAGTAATACTGCCTATTTCGCTATTTTCTTCGCTATTTTTAAAAGAAACAAGCGTTGACGGCTCTGTTGCGCCGTCTTGATTATCCGCGCCGTCTTGATTATTTATAATTATAACATAATTTCCACTGTCTGCAAATGAAAACCAAGTGTCAATTTCCTCTCTTAGGCGGGTAAATTGCTCAACGCGTTCATAGGCGGCTTCACTGCGCGAAGTGAATCTGTTGGAAAAAATAATATATGAAGTTACAAGCCCCACTACAAGCAATGAAAGCGCCATTACAATGACTAACTCGTAAAGGGTAAACGCGGCTTTGCCGCGCATTTTGAATTTTTTCATGAAATTACCGCCATAGTTTTAATTGCAAGTGCATACGTTACAGACTTCTTATCATTATACCGTATTTATCCGCCGAATTGGGCGAAATGAACGCGGTGTTCCCCGAATATAACACAAAATTAAAATAATCCTACAAGCGTTCTTTCCCCCGAAAAACGGGGAAAAGAAACATTGTAGTTAAAGCTTATTTAAAGTAAACGGGAGACCCCCTT
>CAZQNK010000024.1:12569-14057 GCA_964594955.1 uncultured Clostridia bacterium
GGGGAAAAGAAACATTGTAGTTAAAGCTTATTTAAAGTAAACGGGAGACCCCCTTTTTTATTTTGAAGATCTCCCTTAAAATTATGGAAGTTCGGCTTTGAATTTGCCGATTTTTTTCGTCGGAGGCATTTTTTTTGGGCTATCCCCCGCCCGATATAAGTTTTTATGCAGTTAGCTCTGTTACTCGGTGCCACCCTCTGAGCCTGTGCCGCTGTTCCCTTGCGTTTGAGTGGTTGAGGTTACGGATTCTTCGTAAATAACTACATTTGCGTTATTTGCCGTATATTTACCGCCAGTGTCCTTAGTATCCGACCACAAGATTTTGTAACCAGAAAAATCAGTCTCTTTTTCGGAAAGAGGCGTAACGTTAAGCGCACCGCCTGTTACCTCATAGTAGATAGTTTCAGTATCACTTGCTTTAACCGCTATAACAACATCTGTTTCATATTCGCCATCTTCAGCAGCTTCAGCTATATAAGATGTATACGCGTTCTTTGCGTCTGCAAGTGCGGCGGATTCCTTAGCGTCCTTGACTACGCCCGTAAACGTAGGGATAAGAACTGCGGCAAGGATTGCGATAACTGCAATAACAATGACGAGTTCTACAATTGTGAAACCTTTTTTTGCTTGTTTTTTGTTAATCATTTTTGTTAACTCCTTTTTTATTTATAATAACTTTAAATAAAGCTTTTTACATATTAAGCATAAACGTTGCCGTTTATGCAATAAAGCCGTTTAACTTATATAAACAAAAGCGCAGGTTGATATTAAGTTGTATTTGTGAAACCCTTTTAAATAAATCGGCGCGGAAAAAACCGAGCCATATATATTAAAGCCTTTGAAAAGCTTTAAACCCAACATAAACCTAACCGTTTGGGTATATAAGCAAATTTTTTGTGAATAGCAATGCCTTAGCAGGCATTGCTATTCACTTGTTTACTGCATATTCCTATCGCAGATATTAATCGCTTGCGCCGCTTTCATCGTACGTTGTATCATTTACAGTACAGTATACTTTACCTTCAATCGTTCCGACAACCGACGATGAATCATATGTAAGCTTTGCATTATACTTATTATTACCGTATATATAGACAGTGCGGCCGCCGTTTTGCGCAGTTATTTTAGTGTTTATCAAGTTGCAAACAGCGTCAGACGTATAGTTACCATTTCTATTGCCTACTACCAAAGCCGCCGCAGGAACTTCGTTACCGTCATTCCACTTTGTCACTGAATCACCGATGAACTTGTTCTGATCTGCAAATTTGCCCGTGTTAATTAAAGCACAATTTTCAATAGTTTGAGGGATTCCTCGACTACGCTCGGAATGACAGGAGGGAAACGCTCCGCTCCCCTCGGTCGGGATAACAAAAGAGGCGGCGCACGTCGCGAATGACAAGAGAGGCGGAGCGCGGCGGCGTTACTCGCCGCCGCGCTCCGCTTAAAGCCGCGCTCCGCTTAAATTTACGGTAAAATACCGATAATCAC
>CAZQNK010000024.1:14157-21067 GCA_964594955.1 uncultured Clostridia bacterium
CGCTCCGCTTAAAGCCGCGCTCCGCTTAAATTTACGGTAAAATACCGATAATCACTGTGAAATAATCGTTTCCGAGCCGCCGTAAAACGTTAAAACCGAGGCATATGTCGCGGGCAACGGTTATTTGACGAACGCAAGAACTTCTTCAAACAATTTTTTTCTGTCAGCAACGGCGGTAAAACGCACTTCCTTATCCCTTAAAGCCAAAAGACTTTTGGGAACCGCCATCGCCGTTGCCGCATGAAGGCGCTTAATGCCCTTGAAACTATCCTTTACGTCATTGCCCGTGACGGCATAGAGCACGTCCTGCGGGAATTTATAGGGATTTGCCGTGGAAACGATAACCATTTTAGTTTCGTCCTTCTTGTTCTTTTCAAACCAATCCACGGCGACTTTCATGGCGCACCCCGTGTGCGTATCCATGGTATAGCCCGTATCGATAAACACGTCGTACATAGCCTCTACGCAGCCCTCTTCGTCGGCATAGCCGCCGTCGAAAATTTTGCGGATTTCAGCAAGTTCGTCCGCAGATATGGCGTATTTACCGTCCTGTTTAAGCTCCGCCATGCGCTTTGCGGTGAGTTTTGCGTTTCTGCCCGAAAACTCGAAAAGCAATCTTTCAAGATTGGAAGAAACGAGTATATCCATTGAGGGAGAAGTAGTCTTGTGAAAATCGCGGTGGGTATCGTACACGCCCGTAGAAAAGAAATCGGTAAGAACGTTGTTTTCATTGGAAGCGCAGTGCAATCTGCGTACGGGCAAGCCCATTCTTTTTGCATAATAAGCCGCAAGTATATTGCCGAAATTGCCCGTGGGCACGCAGAAATCTATTTCCGTACCCATTTCAATCTGTTCGGATGAAACGAGGTCGAGATATGCGGAAAAGTAGTAAGCTATCTGAGGCGCAAGTCTGCCGAAGTTAATGGAATTTGCGGAAGACAGGCGGATATTATGCTCTTTCAAAGCGGCAACGCGTTCGGGATCGGAAAAAATTTCCTTTACAGCCGTCTGGCAGTCGTCAAAGTTGCCCTTTACGGCAACCACGTTGACGTTTTCGCCCTCCTGTGTGCTCATTTGCAACTTCTGCATCTTAGAAACGCCGTCGGAGGGGTAAAACACCATGATTTTTACGCCTTTGGCGTCCTTAAAGCCCTCAAGCGCCGCCTTGCCCGTATCGCCCGAAGTCGCGACGAGCACGAGGATATCCTCTTTTATGCCCACGATATCGCAACCCGTCCTCAACAGATAGGGCAGCAGAGTGAGCGCCATGTCCTTAAAAGCGCAAGTGGGGCCGTGCCACAGTTCCAGCATATAAACGCCGTCGTCAAGCCGCACGAGGGGCGCGGGGTCGCCTTCGAATTTGGAATAAGCGCTTTCACACGCCGCTTTAAGCCCGACGGGATCGTAATCGTCAAGGTATTTGGAAAGAACGAGCGCCGCGCGTTCGGGATAGCTCATAGTGAGCATGTTATCCATTTCCCCTGCCGTCACTGCGGGGAATTTTTCGGGCACGAAAAGTCCGCCGTTGTCGGACAGACCTTTAACTATCGCCTGTGCGCCCGTTACTTTTTCTCCCCCTCTTGTGCTGATGAAATTCATTGTTTTTAACCTGCCTGTTGGATTATATATGGTATTTTAGTCAAAAAGAAAGCGCGGAAAACCTTCCGCGCCCGATTAAAGTGGTCTTACTTTAAACGTATTTTTTTACGAAGTCAGGCAATTCAGCCTCTTCGCAACTGCACGTTACGGTGATTGTTATCTGATTGTCGCTTGAAACTTTGTCAAGCATATAGAATATGCCCGCAAGTTCGCTTATGGGCTTGCCGGAAATACGGGCAACGCCGTCAAGGTAGATATATTCGTGGTCACTGTTGCACGCAACAACGCCCTTCACGAAGCCGCAAAGCGCCTCTTCACCGGCAACCGCATAGTCCTGTACGTCAATAAAGCGCACCGAGCGGACAAGATCATACATACATCTTTTATTATCGGTAATGAAAACGCTGAGCCCCTTGGCCTCCTGCGCGTCGGCATTAGCCAAACTGATGAGTTGCTTTGTTTTGCCTGTGCCCTTGGGACCGCAAATAATTTTAATCATATTGAGAAATCCTCCTACAAGTATTGTATTTACTGTCATACTTATTTTAACAGTATTTTAAAGGAATTTCAATACTTTATTTAAAATTTTTACGCGATTTTCAAATTTATTTTTAATTATTCAAAGAACTTCGGGGCATCAAATCGACCCAATTGCAATTAATTGAATTAATTCAATCTTTTTACTTCTTACCCAGCCTTTGATTTGTTTTTCGCGACGTATAGCCGCATCTATGTCATTGAAAGTTTCTGCATATACAAGCTTCGTTATATGATACTGCTTCGTGAATCCCTCTGTTTGTCCGGTTCTATGCTCGCTAACTCTTCTTTCTATGTTATTTGTGACGCCGACATAAAGAACGCGGTTACTTTTATTCGTCATTATATAGACGTAATATTTCATTTTAACATCACTTTTGATTTTGGTCTCTCACGTCGAGCTTACTCCCCTGCACAGGACGACAATATGACATACACACCTTGTCATTCTGACGCTTGCGGAAGAATCTCGCCCGTTGAGCGGATGACAATTGCTTCCGTACTTTTTGCGGGATCCTTCGTTACACTCAGGATGACATGCGGTTGCAAAACCTCGGGCTTACTCCCCTACACAGGACGACAATAAGGAATTAATTTCCTATTCGCACTCTTTTGCAAATTCTGCGATTTTGTTCAAGCCTTCGACCATTTCGTCAAGCGCCAACGCATAGGAAAGACGAACCGCGTCGTCGTCGCCGAAGCATACCCCGGGAGTAATCGCTACGTTCTTTTCCGTGAGAAGAAGGTCGGCAACGTCCATACTGCCGTGTATCTTTTTGCCCTTATACTTCTTGCCGTACAGCTTATCGCACAGCAACATGACGTAGAACGCGCCGTCGGGCTTTACGTAGTCCAGACCGAGGGGCTTCATTCCGTCGAGAATTTCAAGCATTTTAGCCCTGCGCTCGCCAAACGCCTTAACCATCGCCTTCATGGGCGCGTCGTCGCCTTCAAGCGCCGCTATCGCCGCATACTGCGTCATGGTATTTACGTTTGACGTAGAATGGCTTTGGAAGGAGGATATTGCCTTGGCAACCGCTTCCGGCGCGGCAAGATAACCCAGCCTCCAACCCGTCATTGCGTATGATTTTGAAACGCCGTTGATTACTATTGTCAGCTCTTTCATTTCGGGCGAACATGCCGCAATCGAAAAGTGCGTTTCTCCGCCGTAAATCAGTTTTTCATAAATTTCGTCGGCAAGAACGATTATGTTGTGTTCAACGCAGACCTCGGCAATGGCGCGGATCTCTTCTTCCGTATAGACCGCACCCGTGGGATTGCAGGGACTGTTAAAAATAAGCATCTTCGTCTTGGGCGTAATCATAGCCTCAACCTGCGCGGCGGTCACTTTATAGCCGTGGCGGGGCGTTGCGTAAATGTAGACGGGAACGCCGCCGCAGCTTTTAACGACTTCGGGATATGTAAGCCAATAGGGTTTGGGAATGAGTACTTCGTCGCCCTCGTTTATAGTTGCGAAAAGAGCGTTGAAAATGGAGTGCTTCGCGCCGTTGGAAATAATTATCTGTGAGGGCGAATAATCCAGCCCGTTTTCTTCTTTAAACTTTTTTGCGACCGCCTTTCTGAGCGCGGGCAACCCCGCCGCAGCGACGTATTTTGTGTAACCCTTGTCCAGAGCTTCCTTAGCCGCGTTGCAGATGTGCGCGGGGGTGTTGAAATCGGGTTCACCCACGCCGAAGTTGATGACGTGCACGCCTTCCGCTTTCAGCTCGTTAGCCTTTGCGGAGATGGCGAGCGTCATTGAAGGAGCGATTGCTTTTACTCTTTCCGAAACATGAATCATTTAACGCCTCCCTGCGCGCAAAAATGCAAAAATGCGCGGCTTTTGCTTATGTCCATTAAATTATACATAATGTGAAGTATTTTTGCAATAATTTGAATAAATTTTGTTTTTATGTTCAATTTTGTGAATATAAACAACTTAATTTGAAATTTTAAGGCAATTTTCCCCCGAATACGCAAACCGGCATACGGCCGCACGAAACGCCGACATATCCGGCGCGGGCGCATTTTTATCAATTATTCCTTGAATTTAGAAATTATATAATGTATAATTAAAAAAACGTAAAAAATTTTTTCAATCAGTGAGTAAAAACGCTTTTTTATACGTTTAATGAGTGAAAAGAGTTCGGAGGACGCCTTAATGTATGACGGTGCAAGTAGCTACCACCGTTTTATCAGCGGTGACAAGGACGCTTTCGGCGATATAGTGCGCTATTACGGCGATTCGCTTGTGTGTTTTGCATACTGCATTTTGCGCGACAGCGACGCCGCAGAGGACGCGGTTGCGGATACGTTTGCGACCCTTCTTGTAAAGCCGCGAAAATTTGTCGAAAACGCCAAATTCAAAACCTATTTGTATGCGATTACCCGCAATAAATGTATGGACGTTCTGCGCGAGAAAAAGCGCAGGGCCGCCCCTTGCGATATCGAAAACCTGCTTGCGGGAGATTCCGAAAGCGAAATTTTTGCACGGGAACGCGACAAACGGGTGTATATCTGCATGCAAAATCTGCCCGAACAGTACAGGGACGTGCTTTACCTTGAATACTTCGACGGGTTTTCGGCGGAAGAGATTTGCAGAATAATGAAAAAGAACCGCAAACAGGTGTATAACCTGACGGCACGGGCAAAATCCTCTTTAAAAGAACTGCTAATAAAGGAGGATATTTTCGATGAAAAGTTATGAAGAACGCATTGAATCGAGTTATGAAAAAGCTAAAATACTGAAAAAAAAGCAAAAGCGCGCCAAGCGGATAATCACGGCGACCGCGGCGACGGCTTGCGCCTGCCTTCTGGCGGCGGTAAACCTCGTTCTGTTTATGCCGCTTAACGCCGCTTCGAAAATATCGGCGTATACAGACAGCGAATATTACGGGGTCATCGAAAAGATAGACGAACTCACCAATACCTCGCGCCAATACAAAAACAATTTCGAAAAGTGGTTCGGCGATATAAATACAGGATTTAACTTATCAGACTTCGGGAACTTCGGCGCCACCGCCCCCGACGACGTGGCAGAGGAGCCTAACGCAAGCGGTAATAACGGCGAATACAGCGAAGTTACCGACAACCAGGTTAGCGGCGTTACGGAGGGCGACCTTTTCAAGCGGACGGATAAATATATTTTCTATCTTGCGAATAATTCTAACGACTCATACGCCCTTAAAATTTATTCGATAGACAAAGCCGACTCAGAAGAGGTTGCAAGCTTTACGGTTACGGCGGAAGAGGGCACTACTTTCAGCGGCTACAAGTCGGAAAGGGAAATGTATTTAAACGGCGACGGAACGGTCGTTACCGTAATCACCCCCGCTTACAGCACGGCGGATAAGATACTTTACACTGAAATGATAAATATAGACGTTTCCGACCTGAAACAAATAAAAATTGCCGAAAGGCTGTATGTATCGGGCAATTACGTTTCTTCCCGCCTGACAGATAAGGGCTATCTGCTTGTAACGCAATATACCGTGAAGAACGACCCCGATTTTTCGGACGAAAAGGAATATCTGCCGCAGGCGGGCGAGTGGGGCGGGCTGGAAAGCGTCGCCGCAGACGACATAATTTATCCCGAAACCCCCGCATATGCGCGATATACCGTGGTCTGCGCGGTTGACGGCGGACTTAACGTGAACGGCAGCTGCGCATTCCTCTCCTACTCCGATAATGTGTACGTTTCGCAGGAAAACGTATATGCCGTGCGCGGTTATACAGAACCTGCTTACGAACAGAACGGCGTTACCTATTACAATGAAACGCGCACCGAAATTTCGCGCGTGAACTATACAAACGGGCTGGAATATACGGGTTCCGCCACCGTAAAGGGGAGCGTTTTAAACCAATACAGTTTAGACGAATACGACGGAATTCTGCGCGTTGCGGCAACCGTTTCTTATACTTCAACCACTTCAACCGAGAGAAACAGCGTAATCAATGCAAGTTTATACTGTTTAAACGTAGAAAACTTTAATATAGTAGGCGCGCTTGAAGAATTTGCGCCCGACGGCGAGGAAGTGACCTCTGCACGGTTCGACGAAGAAACGGCGTATATCTGCACTGCTGAAATTATTATCTTAACCGACCCCGTATACGCGATAGATCTGACCGACCCCGAAAAACCCGTTTGCAAAGACACGGGCGAAATTAAGGGATATTCCATAGCTTTGAGGACGTTTGCCGAAGATACTTTGCTGGGCATAGGGTACGGGGATTCTTCGGAGCTGAAAATAGAACTGTACAGGGAAACGGACGACGGCGTTGAACAGGTTACGCAATATACGCGTTACGCAAGTTTTTCAACTGAATACAAGGCTTATTTCATCGACGCGGAAAACGCGCTTATAGGGCTTGCGGTATGCGATTGGTCGGACGGGTCGAACTGCTATCTTTTACTCAGATTTGACGGTTACAAATTAGTTGAAGTATTTGACGAGAGCGTCAAATTGACCGACGGCGGTTACGATTATACTCGGGCGACTTGTATTGACGGCTGGCTGTATATATTGAACGGCACGGACTTTATAGCAATTAAAATTTGATTGCATGTACTCCTTAGCGGTAAACGCCGCATATATCCACATTAAAGCGTGCGGGCTTATAAACGCCCGCACGCTTTATTATTGCCCGCCGCAAACCATTTTTGCACGGAATTAATCATAACGCCCCTGTCATTCCGAGCGCAAGCGTAGCGCATGGAGAAATCCCCCAAGCAAAGAACGGCGTTTTATGAGGGGATCTCTCCGCGCCGTTCACT
>CAZQNK010000025.1:0-20812 GCA_964594955.1 uncultured Clostridia bacterium
GTCGTTGTACTTGTCCTGTTTACGCTTTTACAATTCTTTGTATTTAAAAAATAAGTATTTTTTATCCCTGCTTAATAAATAACTCCGTCGGAATTAACGTTTCGACGGGGTTTTAATATTCGCTTTTTCCGAGGAGATAATCCGTTGTCGTATTGAAGTAAACGGAAATTGCCACAAGCGTTTCAAGATTGGGCTCCGTGCGCCCGCATTCCCAGTCGCAAATGCTGCTGTTGGTGGTATTTAAAATTTCCGCCAATTGTTTTTGACTGAGATCCTTGCTTTTGCGAAGTTCCCTAAGCCTCTGTGAAAATATTTTCATATATATTATATTAGGGAAAATTACGAAAAATACTTGACATTAGGGAAAATCCCTAATAAAATAATTATCGGATCATTTCGCGGGGATGAAATAAGTGAATTTCTGCGGAAAACTAATGAAAAATTAAGGAGTGTTAAACATGAAGAAAAAAAGCTTGAGCTTAAAACCGCACAAACTGAAAAATCTGTCGGCAGTATGCCGAAGGGGGATACGGATATGACTATTGAGGCAAAAGTTCCCCTAAACGACGTAAAAACGGCATTGGGTTGCTATCAGCGTCTTTACAACTGCGTGCATAACCCAATTTACGTCTATGATTATAAAACCCAAATAGCGAAAAAGACCTTTTTAAGCCTTGTATTCAGCATTATTAAAATTTTAATTTTTACAGTGCTTGTCGCGGTTGCGGCAACGGTAGAATCCGATTGGAAGTTTATATTAGTATTGCTTGCAATTATTTTTGCCGTTTCAATTTTGCTTGATCTGTTTTACTGGCAGAAAGTATCGGATAAACGGTTAGGACGGCCGCGTTTCAGATATTCCTATTACATAAGCTGCTTTATAAACGATATCCGCGAGCTCAGTTGGTTTAAAAGATATTTTGGCATAAGTACTCCTTCGTTTTTAATGATTTTCGGAGTAGGCAGGTATGAGGCTCACGAAAGCATTAAAAATTGGGGGTATTTGGTCGGCGACGACTATGTAAAATTCATAAATGCCTATGACGACAGATACAAAAACTACCGTGATTACGTTGATCTGGGTCGTCATTGGGGGCTTTGCGGCGAGTTGTTGAATATTATCAACAGCGGGCGCGCCGTGGATATTCAAGGTGCGTTGGCGGTTGTAGATACCCGCAAACACCGTAAAAAAATGGAAAGTTATGCAAGGGATCAGGCAGAGGCGGCTCAACGCGCGGCGGATGCGGCTTGGGCTACGGCGAATGCAGCTGCGGCTACGGCCGATGCAACTGAATCCATAGCAAGGAGCGAACAGGAGAGGAACGAATATCTTCGCCAGATAAGAGATAAGATAAGAGAATCTTAAAAGGAGTAAAAAAATGTTTGGTGTTGTAGGAGAATTTTTTAGCGAACATATAAGATATAACAGAAAAGAAGATAGGGAAATTGAAGAGTTATGGGATATGATGATTTGCGGACACGCAAGGGATAGAGAATCCGATAGTATTAAAAATAAATTTCTTAATTTTGTGACCAACATTGTAAGTATTGTGGTGGCCGTTTTAGGCATGGTCTTTTTAATCATGTGTGTTGTCGGGCTCTTTAATATCAGTGCGGGAACTTCTAATTTTGCGGTTTTTTTAACCTTTTTTATTTCATTGATAATTTTTCCCATCATAGCAAATGTAATATTGCGTTATACCGTAAGGCGTGTTTGGCTGAGATTGCTTCTTAGCGTCGCAATTGCGTTTGTTATAGGTCTTTTGTTGGGATTGATTAGCCTTCCTTTTTTGATATGAACTTGACAATCTGTAAAAATTCAGTCCGCCGCGGAGCGAAATGCTCCGCGGCGAACCTTTATTACAATTCTATTTGTCAAAGGAAATTGGCTTAAAATTATTGCAAAAGTCTTTTACAAGCGATATAATATCCGTATGGCAACTTTTTTATCGCACAGTGCGGAAGAAACTATGCGCTTTGCGGAAGCTTATTCAAAGGAATTGAAAAAGGGCGACGTAGTTTTGCTTGGCGGCGAAATGGGAGCGGGCAAAACCGTTTTTTGTAAAGGCGTTGCCAAAGGTTTGGGGATCGAAGATGAGGTTTTAAGCCCGACCTACGCCTACATGAACGACTATTCTGGAAAGCTTTATCACTTTGACTGTTACAGGTTGCGTTGCGGCGAACAGGCCGAGGCGTTGGGACTTTGCGACTATTTCTATGCCGGCGGCGTATGCCTTATAGAATGGGCGGAAAACATTTCCTCCGTCCTTCCCGAAAAGGTAAAAAAGGTTGCCATACAAAAGATAAGCGCGGAGGAAAGGCTGATAACTTATGAATAATTTTCTTGCAATAGACACGTCCTCGCGCTATCTCACCGTGCTTGCGAAAAAGGGTGAAAAAATAAGTTTGCGCCATCTGACGGATTGCGCCATGCGCCATTCCGTCATTTTGATGGGGGAGATAGATAAGGCGCTTTCGGAAGTCGGGCTTTCGCCCTCGGAATGTGATTTTTTTGCCGCCGTTACGGGGCCGGGTTCGTTTACCGGGATAAGGATAGGCATTGCAACGGCAAAGGGCTTTGCATTGGGCACGGGGAAAAAGCTTTGCCCTGTGACGGCGTTCGACCTTTTTGCATATAATGTGAACAGCGATAATTTTCACGTCGTAATAGACGCCGCGCACGAACATTGCTACGTCTGCGGCTACGGAAAAGGCGGAAAAATTACGCTTACACCCCGTTATATGCCCTTTTCGGAGGCAGAAAAACTTTCAACGCCCCTATTTGGCTTCGAGGATTTGCCGTTTGCAAATTATACAAAGCTTGATCCCAAAGACTGTCTTTTGAACGCCGTGACCGCCAAATGCGCCTCGCTTTCGGACGGTATGGAGGCGTTGTATGTCAGGAAGTCGCAGGCGGAAGAAAACAGAGGGTAGAGCGTCCGCGCCGCTTAATATTCCGTTAAGCATGTCGCGGGTCGGTTGCGTTTAACAGTATTGGAGAATAAAATGAAGATAAGGGCGTGGAAATATCAGGATATCCTGCGTATTTCCGAGATGGAAAAGGAGTGCTTTCCCTCCGAACCGTGGAGCTTTCAGATGCTCGCATCGGGTTTCGATTCCGACGCGTTCTGCGGATTGTTGGCGGAAGAGGGCGGCGAAATAGTAGGTTACGGCGGAATCACCGTCGCGGCGGATTCGGCGGATATTGAAAACGTAGCCGTTTCCGAACCTTTCCGCGGTGCGGGCGTGGGGAAAAAGCTTGTTAAAGCGCTCTGCGCCGTTGCGGAGGAGCGCGGTTGCAATAAGATTTTTCTTGAAGTCCGCGTTTCAAATTACGTTGCAATGAAGCTTTATATCGAGCAGGGCTTTAAGGGCGTCTATGCGCGCACGCGCTACTATTCGGACGGCGAGGACTGCCTTGTCATGATGAAGGAAATTATCCGCTGAGTCTTTCGGCGGCAAAAGACCGATATTACGGTTAAGGAGTCTGGAAATTCTTTTAAACGGTAAATTCGTGCCGCTTATAAGGCGCGGGTCGGGGCAGTCGGTGCTCTTTTTGCACGGCTACGGATCTAAAAAAGAGAGTTTCTACTATCAGATAAATTTTCTGTCGCAATATTTCACGGCGGTTGCGCCCGATATGCCGGGCTTCGGTTCAAGCGAACCGATAGAAGAGGCTTGGTCTGTCGGCGATTATGCGCGCTGGGCGGGGGAATTTATATCGGCGCAAAAGCTTGACCGTCCCCATATTATAGCCCATTCATTCGGCGCAAGGGTGGCGTTTAAGCTCCTTTCCGACCGTCCGGAACTTTGCGATAAACTTATAATAACGGGCGGCGCGGGACTGGTGAAGCCGCGTTCAAAGCAGTATATCCGCCGTGTAAAGGCGTACAGGACGGTAAAAAAATTCTTTCCGAAGCTTGCCGAAAGAAAGTTCGGAAGCGTAGAATACCGTTCTTTAACGCCCGTGATGAAAGAAAGTTATAAAAAGATAGTCAATGAGGATTTGTCGGAATGTGCCTCGCGCATTAAAAACAAAACTCTGCTTATCTACGGCGCGGACGACGCAGTGACGCCCGCGGAAGAGGAAGGCAAAACCTTTAACCGCCTTATATGCGGCAGTAAACTCGAAATTATGGAAGGCGGGCATTTTTGCTTTTGCGAACGTCCGTCGGACTTCAACGATATTATTTACGGATTTTTAACGGAGCGGTAATGGGTATTTTTATCTCGGTTCCCAAGGCAATAGAGTGTATAGCCGTCGCAGTGGTATTTTCCCTGCTTCTGAGCGGCTGTGCGTACAGGTTTCTCGGCATACTTCAATCTGCGGGCTATAAGGGCGCGCGTGCGGCGGAGTGGCTGGGCAAAAAGAACAACGGCGCACTGGTCCGTTACGGGCTTCTTTCCGTGCTCTGCGCTTTGAGTACGGCTATAATTTCGCTGTGCTTCGCCTTTGCGGGCGAATGGTCGGCGGTCATAGGGCTTGCGGCGTATATCGTGCTGTTTGCGGTATATATATGGGCGGATAACAGGGTTGCCCTGCGTATTCCGCTTACGGCTACGCCAAGATTAAAGCGGCTTTATACCCTTCTCTTTCTTGTGAACGCGGTTTTCGTCTATCTCGCCGTCACGCTTTTGAACTTTGCGGACTATGTATGGGGGAACGCCGTTTTCAATATATTGCGGTATACGCCCCTTGCGGCGTTCGGCTTTCTCATAGCGCCCCTTGCGCTGCTCGCCAATCTTTTGTCTAAAATATATGAGGCGCCGCACAACAGAAAATTCGTAAAAAGGGCAAAGAAAAAGCTTTCGGCTTCAAATATAAAGGTCGTCGGCATTACGGGCAGTTACGGCAAGACGAGCACGAAGGTGATTTTAAGCCGAATTCTTTCAAAAAAATACAGGGTGCTGTCCACGCCGCGTTCGCACAATACGCCGCTCGGCATAGCGCTTTGCATAAACAACGCAGACCTTGAAAACTACGATATATTCGTGGCTGAAATGGGCGCGCGGCACCTTGGGGACATAGCGGAGCTGTGCGACATCTGCCCGCCCGATTATTCGCTAATAACGGGAATATGCCCCCAGCATCTTGAAAGTTTCAAAAGCGTTGAAAATATCGTTGCCGCCAAGTCTGAAATTCTTTCGGCAACAAAACAGATCGCCGTCGTTGCGGACGATTGTTACGATATGTTTGAAAGCGGTTGCGCCAAAGAGCGGGCAAACTGTATCTCCGACGTAAAGTGCAGTTGTGAGGGAACGGAATTTACGCTGACTCTCGGCAAAAACAGCGCACGGGTAAAGACAAAACTTCTCGGCGCGCACGCCGCGCAGAATATCGCCCTTGCGGCGCGGCTTGCGTTTGCTATGGGTATGGATTTTGAAGATATCGTTTCTGCGGCGGAGGGGCTGGACTATATAGAGCACCGCCTGCAACTTATACAAAATAACGGCGTTAATATCCTTGACGACGGTTACAATTGCAACGTAAAGGGCGCCGCCGCCGCTCTGGAAGTTTTGCGGACGTTCAATGGCAGAAAGATTGCCGTAACCCCCGGACTTGTAGAGTTGGGCGTGCTTGAAGCTTCTGAAAATAAGGAACTCGGCAAGCGGCTCGTCGGGCTTGATAAGGTGATTTTAGTCGGCGACACATTGATTGCGCCCGTCAGGGAGGGCTACCTCGAAGGCGGCGGGAAGGAAGAAAATCTTTCAACAAAACCCAATCTTGCCAAGGCGCAGGAAGAGCTGAAAGACTACCTTAAACAGGGCGATACCGTGTTGTTTTTGAACGATTTGCCCGACATTTATTGAGTGCATTGCATTTTAACGGATAACAACCGACTGAAACAAGAGATAAAAACAATGAAACACCTAAGCTGAAAAATTAGCGGAGGTGTTTTATTTTTTATGTCAAAAACTGTTGCGGTTATTTTCGGCGGGGCGTCCAATGAAAACGAAATTTCCATAATAACGGGTACAATGACGGCGAACGTTCTTAAAAAGGGCGGGGATGGAGTTGTTCCCGTATACATAACCCAAGGCGGCGCTATGTACACGGACGAAAAACTTACGGATATTAAAAATTTCAAGAACGGCGGATATCTCAAATTTTCGGGCGCGATAGTTGCAAACGGCGGCATATATGCTTTAAATAAGCGCGGTAAGATTAAAAAATTCATTGCGGTCGACGCGGCGGTAAACTGCTGTCACGGCGGCGACGGCGAGGGCGGCGCGGTCTGCGGGCTGTGCGCGCTTGCGGGTATTCCGCTTGCAAGCGCGGGGATATTCGAATCGTCCGCTTTTATAGATAAATACATAACAAAATTGGTGCTTTCCTCGCTCGGGGTCGAAGCGCTTCCCTGCGCCTATATGCGCGGTTTAAGCGATATGGACGAATGGCAAGGCGGCTTCCCCGCCATAGTCAAGCCCGTCAGCCTCGGTTCGAGTATAGGCGTAGAGCGGGTGGAAAACAGGGAAGAACTGTATGCCGCACTGCAAAGCGCTTTTACATATGACGGCGCGGTCATTGTGGAGCGCTGCGTTGAAAACCTGCGTGAGATTAATTGCGCCGCCTATTTTGCGGCGGGCGAAGTCGTAACCTCAGAATGTGAAGAGGTATTTTCAAGCGGCGGGCTGCTCACCTTTGAGGATAAGTATGAGGGCGGCGGGCAAAGCCGCCTGCCCGCAGAAATTCCCGTAGAGCTTGCGCAAAAGATAAAAGATACCGTAAAACAGGTCTATAAAAAACTGAACATGCGCGGAATCGTGCGTTTCGATTTCATCGTCGGGCAGGGCAAAGTTTATGTAAGCGAGGTGAATACAGTGCCCGGGTCGCTTTCATACTATCTTCTGTCGGGCGGCTTCAACGATTTTTATCCGGTATTATCGCGGGTAATTGAGCAGGCGTTGAGTGATTTCAGAACAAAACGCGATAAAAAACTGCTGTGGACGGGTATACTTGAAAATGTGACCCCAAACGCTTGTAAAAGGGGCGCAAAATGATATATAATATGTAGGAATAAAGCCGCGCGGTTGGCTGAAAACCGCACCGCGCGGCGCTTTAAAGGAATACATATTATGGACAGGATAAAAATGACTACCCCGTTGGTGGAAATGGACGGCGACGAAATGACCCGAATCCTCTGGAAGTGGATAAAGGAAATTCTGATTCAGCCGTACGTCGATTTAAAGACGGAGTATTACGACCTCGGCTTAGTACACAGGGATGAAACGGACGATAAAGTTACCGTTGAGGCGGCAGAAGCCGCAAAAAGGCTGGGCGTTGCAGTAAAATGCGCAACAATCACTCCCAACGCACGGCGCGTTGAGGAATATAACCTGAAAAAAATGTGGAAAAGCCCCAACGGCACTGTCCGCCGAATTCTTGACGGCACCGTGTTCCGCGCGCCTATTCTCGTAAAGGGTATAACGCCCTACGTCCCCGGTTGGACAAAACCCATCGTAATCGCCCGCCACGCCTACGGCGACATTTATAATTCCGTTGAGGACAGGCTTTCAGCGGGCGAAAGCGCGTATATCGTCGTCTGCGACAGGGAGGGGAAGGAGGTGCGCCGCCAACTTGTGCGCGATTTTTCGGACGGCGCGGGCATAGTGCAGGGCATACACAATACGGACGCTTCCGTTTCTGCCTTTGCAAGAAGCTGTTTTAACTACGCCCTTTCGGAAAAGCTCCCCGTATGGTTCGGCGCGAAGGATACTATTTCAAAAGTTTACGACCATCGTTTTAAGGATATCTTTAACGAAATTTACGAAAAAGAGTATAAAGATAGCTTTGAAAGTACGGGGATATACTTCATGTACACCCTTATAGATGACGTGGTCGCGCGCGTCATGCGCAGCGAGGGCGGCATGCTTTGGGTGTGCAAGAACTATGACGGCGACGTCATGAGCGATATGGTCGCAACCGCCTACGGTTCGCTCGGAATGATGAGCTCCGTACTTGTTTCGCCCGACGGTAAATACGAATACGAAGCGGCGCACGGTACGGTCACGCGCCACTATTACAAGTATTTAAAGGGCGAAGAAACTTCTACAAATTCGGTCGCGACTATCTGGGCGTGGACGGGCGCGCTCAAAAAGCGGGGAGAGCTGGATGGCAATAAAGAACTTTCGTCTTTTGCGGAAAGATTGGAAAGCGCTACGCTTAAAACCATTGAAGAAGGCGAAATGACGGGCGACCTCATACCTATGTTCCGCCGCGAGGGGGTTGTTCCCGTAAAACTGAATTCCAAAGAATTTTTGCAGGCAATCGCAAAAAGATTGTGACGATAAAATGAAAAATCAAGCTCCCGCGCGTAAAGTTGCGCGGGAGCTTGATTTATTCGTAGTTGTATGTTATAATTCCGTTATTCAACATAAAGGCAGAACATATTATGAAAAAAATTCTTGCCGCAGTGCTTGTTGCGGCGTTCGCATTGGCATGCTTGCCCGCTTTTTCGGGGTGCAGCGCATCTGTTTCCTATCAGCTCAACGTGGATGATGACGGAAACAAATATTATACCGTTTACGGTACGGGCTATATTCCGTCGCTGTCGGGCGAGCTTGTGATTCCGTCTTACTACGGAGAGGAGGGGACGGATTCTTACGCCCCCGTAACCGAAATTGCCCAAGAGGCTTTTGCGGACACGTCTTTTACAAAAGTAACCATACCCGCCACTATTACAGAAATCGGTTCTGCGTCATTCGCCCGTAATTATCATTTGACCGAAGTTGTGTTTGAAGAGGGAATTTCCCTTGATTACATTGCACAGGGAATGTTCGGTTATTGTTCTTCGCTTGAAAAGATTGAAATTCCCTACGGCGTTTCCCTTATCAAGCGTTTGGCTTTTTGCGGCTGTACGTTGCTGGCCTCCGTAAATATTCCCGATACGGTCACGGTTATCGGAGCGGAAGCGTTTGAATCGTGTTCGGCGCTTACATCTGTAAATTTACCCGAAAATCTTACGACCATCGGCGAGCTCGCCTTTTATTCTTCGGGACTTACGGAAGTTGTAATTCCCGCGAACGTGCGCGATATAATTACCGTTTCGGAGGACGACGGGGAGCAAACGTCTACGACGTACGGCATAGGAATGGGCGCGTTCCATTCCTGCATAGATCTTGAAAAGGCTGTGGTTCTCGGTAAAATCGAAACGGTACGTTCGGGCGCCTTCGGATATTGCACGGCGTTGAAAGAAATATATCTGCCTGAAACGGTTACAAAAATCGAAGGGCCGTATTATACTTCTGACGGCGATTTTTACTGCGGGCACGCCTTCCATAACGACGGCGAATTGAAGGACGTATATTTTGCGGGAACGGCGGCGCAGTGGGAAGCCATAGATATTGAAAACCAGTCCTATTCGAATAACGGCGCTTCCTATGATAATTCCGCCGTAATAAATGCCGAAAAACATTACGGAACAGTTTACGTCGGTTAAAAAAGTTCACGTTACGAAAGCCCTGCGGCGCTTTTTGCACCGCAGGGCTTTTAAAAACATGTGCGTTATGTACGTAAAAACATGTGCGTTGGGTTTTCCGCCTGCGGAAATTTTCTGCAAAAAACAACGCGGAAAGGCATAAGCCTCTCCGCATCCGAAAGAATCCTATATATAAAAATACCGGAAAGCGCGTTAAGCTCTTTCAACGGTCTTCATACATCTGGCGCAAACGTAATCGTTGACCACTTTGCCTTCTTTGACATACGAAACTTTCTGAACGTTTGCCTTGAACGTTCTTCTCGTTCTCCTCTTGGAGTGGCTTACGTTGTTGCCCGATGTCTGACCCTTTCCGCAGACGCTGCAAACTCTTGACATTTTAATACACCTCCGTGGCGTTAATTACGTTAAAAATAAAGCCGCACGAAACGACCTTACTTACTATAACACGGCTTACAAAAAAAATCAATCAAATTTACGGTAAAGTTTAAATTTTTCCCAAAATAATTTTGAATAACTTCAACGAATTGCGGATAATTGTCGGTAAATACTTGCAAAAGTTTTAAAAGTAGTATAAAATATAAAAAAGCTTTAAAAAGCGGCGCGGGGAAATTTTATAAGTTTTTCCGACGGGAGATGTTATGTCAGTCAATACAAGCAACGTTTACGGTAAAATATCTATATCCGATTCAGCCATCGCAAAGGTGGCTAAAAACGCTGCGCTTGAATGTTACGGCATAGTCGATACCGTTTCGCGCGGACTTGCCGATTCTCTGACCGAACTGCTTAAAAAGCAGCCGGACGGCAGGGGCGTAAAGGTTGTTACCGCGGGCGACAGGATATTTATCGATATAAACGTTATTATTAAATACGGAGTCTCTATCAACGCCGTTGCAGAGTCTTTAAAAGAGAGCATAAAATACAGGATAGAAAGGTTTACGGGTATGATAGTGGATACCGTAAACGTCAATATTATAGGAGTTAAATTGTAATTTCCCGCTCGGATATTATCATTTAGCTCTTATTTTTGGGCGGCATGAAATTGTGGAAAGGCATGCCCATTCCCCATGAAAGGAGTACTATGCAAAAAACGGTAAATAGCACCGAGTTCCGTAAAATGGTTGCCTCGGGTGCCAGAATGCTTGAAATAAACCGGGCAAAAGTTGACGCTCTGAACGTTTTCCCCGTTCCCGACGGAGATACGGGCACAAATATGTCGCTCACTCTCCAATCGGCGGTAAAGGAGATGAACGCTTGCTCTTCCAACCGTTTTCAGGAAATTTGCGACGCTGTTTCCAAGGGCGCGCTGAAAGGCGCGCGCGGAAATTCGGGCGTTATTTCTTCGCAGATTTTCCGCGGTATATGTTCCGTCGTACGCGATACGAAGGACAGTTTCGATACAAAAACCTTTGCCAAGGCTATGGAAGCGGGCACGAAGGTGGCTTACGGCGCCGTTTCCATTCCCAAAGAAGGTACAATTCTTACCGTCGTAAGACTGATGAGCGAATCGGCGGGCAAACTTGCAAGCAAACATAAGGATTTCGTGGAATTTCTCACCGCGCTCATAGAAGTGGGCGACGAAGCGCTTGCGCGCACTCCCGAACTTCTTCCCGTTCTCAAAAAGGCGGGAGTTGTTGATTCGGGCGGCGTCGGTCTTATGACTATCATGCGCGGATTTCTCGCCGCACTGACCGGCGAGGGCGACGTCCTCGGCGATATCCCCACGGAAGCGGTCGAAAAGAAGAGCGACGAGGATATTTTCGGCGATAATTCGGATATAATAAATCTCGATCTCGGCGATATTGAATTTGCCTATTGCACGGAATTTTTCGTTATAAACCTTAAAAAGATGACCACGCTTGCCGATATCGACAGGCTGAAAGAAAAATTAATGACGCTTGGCGACAGCGTAATCTGTATTGGCGATCTCG
The DNA here is from genome assembly GCA_964594955.1 of uncultured Clostridia bacterium. GTDB lineage: Bacteria > Bacillota > Clostridia > Christensenellales > Borkfalkiaceae > Coproplasma. Next base: position 11,369 of record CAZQNK010000025.1, read on the forward strand.
AACTTATAAAAGTCCACGTTCATACAAATACGCCCGGAATCGCGCTTTCATATGCGCTTGAACTCGGCGAGCTCGACAGAATCAAAATTGAAAACATGTTGGAAGAAAACCGTGCCCTCAAAGCCAAGTTGGAGGCCGAAAAGAAAGAGATGGGCATGCTTGCCATCTGCGCGGGTCAGGGGTTTGAAGAAATTTTCAAAGACCTGATGTGCGACAGGGTAATAGAAGGCGGCCAGACGATGAACCCTTCCGCGCAGGATATCGCGGACGCCGTTCAAAAGATTAACGCCTCCAACGTTTTCGTATTCCCCAACAATTCCAACGTAATACTTGCGGCCGAACAGGCGAAAGATCTCGTCGTAAACCGCACCATTCATGTTATCCCTACGAAAAACGTGCCTCAGGGCTTTGCCGCAGCGCTTGCGTTCAATCCCGAATCTTCCGTTTCGGAAAACAAGACCAATATGATCCATTCGATAGATAACGTGGCTTCGGGGCAGGTAACTTATGCGGTACGCAATACTACCATGAACGGCTTCAAGCTTAAAGAGGGCGATATTATCGGTCTTGACAACAAGCGCATACTTGCAAAGGGCGACAATATAGAAGAAACAACGTTAAAGCTTGTTAAGGCTCTTAAAAACGACGATCACGAAATGATAACTTTATATTACGGCGAAGGTGTCACCGAGGAGGATTCCGCCGCCCTTGCGGAAAGGATAGCCGAAGAGTTCCCCGATTGCGACGTAGACAGCCATTACGGCGGTCAGCCCGTATATTATTATATGGTATCGTTGGAGTAAAATTTAAGGGGTCATAAGGTAAACGCCGCCCGTTGCCGCTTAGCGGCAACGGGGCTTAATTTAATATGCAATTAACGTCTTTAAAATATATCTCGGATAAAAGGGAGAAAGATTTCAACAAACTTAATATTTATACGGCAGAAGATCTTGTCCGTCACTTCCCGCGCGATTATCTGGATATGCGCCGCGTTACCCCCTTAAAGTCGGCTTACCATAACGACGTCGTGCTCACTCTTTGCGAAGTATTGACGGTTGAAGTCAACCGCTATGCCCGCCGACCCTTTATAAAGGCGCTGTGCCGGCAAGACGGGTACATGTTCACCGCCATATGGTTCAACCAGCCGTATATTGCGTCCAAGCTTGACCGCGGCGAATACCTGTTTTACGGCAGAGTTCAAAATAAGTACGGCATGGGCTGCAACATGGTAAACCCCCAGTTCGAACCCGTCGGCGGAAAATCGCGTCTCAGGGGCATCATCCCCGTGTATTCTCTGTCGGGCAAACTTACCCAGTCCGTAGTGCGCTCCGCCGTCTTGCAGGCGTTGAAAAAAGTGCGTATAACGGGCAATATCCCCCTGCCGATCCAAAAAAAATACTCCCTGATGCCCTTGGAAGAAGCGTACTTCAAAGTTCACTGCCCGCGCGATGAAGAGGATATAAAAAGCGGTTCGCAGAGAATAGCCCTTGAAGAATATTTTTTGCTGATTTCCGCTTTCAAGGTAATTAAGGGCGGGCGCGACGACGCAAGGCTCAACCCGTACAGCGTTAAGCGCGAGGATGTGCGCGAATTTACTTCAAGGTTCCCTTTCGGTTTTACGGAGGGACAGCGCGCGGCGGTGGAGGATATTTGGAACAACATAAAATCTCCACACCGAATGAACAGGCTCATTCAGGGCGACGTCGGCAGCGGAAAGACCGCCGTGGCGCTCACCGGCATATATATGGCGGTCAAATCGGGCTATCAGGCGGCAATGCTCGCCCCTACCGAGGTGCTTGCAAGGCAGAACGCCGCGTTGATAGAGCGTTACTTTCCCGATTACAGAGTGCGCGCGTTGACGGGTTCCACGCCTGCGGCGGAAAAGCGTGAAATTAAAAAGGGACTTGCAAACGGTTCCGTGCAGATAGTCTGCGGAACGCACGCCGTTTTGCAGGGGGACGTCGTTTTCAGAAAACTGTCCTTTGTAGTGTGCGACGAACAGCACCGTTTCGGCGTGGCGCAGCGCGCTTCGCTTTCGGAAAAGGGCGACGGCTGCGACGTGCTTATAATGTCGGCAACGCCCATTCCGCGCACATTGTCGCTTATTTTTTACGGCGATCTGGATATATCCACAATCAAGGATAAACCCCGTTCGCGGCAGGATATTACCACGGCAATCATTCCCGAACGCAAATATCCCGATATGTATGAGTACGTCGCCGAACAGGCTAAGCTCGGCAACCGCACATATTTCGTCTGCCCGAAAATCGAAGGCGACGAAGAAGGGACGGTCATGTCCGTTACGGAGCTGTACGAAGAATTGCAGAAAAAAATGAAGGACGTGCGCATAGCCCTGCTTCACGGCAAGATGAAGGATAAGGAAAAGAACGCCGTAATGGAGGCTTTCAAGTCGGGCGAATATGATTGCCTCGTTTCCACTACCGTAATAGAGGTGGGCGTGGACGTTCCCGACGCCACGACCATGATTATATACAACGCCGAACGCTTCGGGCTTTCGCAGCTTCACCAGCTTCGCGGCAGAGTGGGCAGGGGCGATAAAAAGAGTTATTGCTTCCTTTTAATGGGGTCGGATACGGAAGAGGCGCGGCAAAGGCTTTCGGTAATAAAAAACTGTTCGGACGGCTTTGAAATAGCGGAAGAAGATTTGAAGCTTCGCGGCGGCGGCGACTTCATGGGCACCCGCCAAAGCGGCCGCATGCTGTCGGAAATTAAAAATCTTAAATTTCCCGTCGAAACTGTTTTTACTGCGAAAGCGCTTTCGGACGAGGCGTTTTCGGGCGCTTTTGAAACGAAGGAGCTTGCCCGTATAGCCGCCGAAAAGTACGATAGTTTAAAGGACGTAATAATGAATTAACATTATTTAAATAAAACCGCCCCGCGGAGCATTTCTGCTCCGCGGGGCGGCGGCATGCGTTTACCAAACGCTCCTAAAATTTTTAAATTAACCGCTCAAAAACGCCGTTTGTTTCAGATTGTTTTGCCATAGAAAACTTAAAGGAGTGCGCAAATCGCGTACTTCTTTACTTTCGATTTTTAAGCCGTCGGCGCGGCGCACCGTTTAACGCGACATGCTCTTTCTGTAAAGCATAACAATTTGAAGATTTTGACGGATAATTTCCGTATTATGGAATAATTGGTCGAAATTAAAGAATAATATGCACTTTAAATTGCGGATAATTTGTATTATAATATAAACGTGATGGTTTGGGAGTATTTTCAAAAATTTTATATCGCCATGGATTTGTCGTATTCCATGCCGCTTACGGAAGGTGTACGCATTCTCTGTATGGTTGTTTTATTTAATAATTTTGAAAATAAGCCAAAGTACTACCTGCGCACGGTCATACATTTTCTGCTGTTCTGGGTGTTGGAAATTCTTGTTAAAGCTCTTTTTTACAACTTCAGCTGGGGAATGACCTATCCGGCGTTAATCATGCTGGCGATATACGCCCTGTTTTTCGGCAATATAAAATTCAAGTATCGTCTGTATTATGCCCTGTATTATTTCGTATTAGTTCATTTTTCAACCTCATTCGTAAAGTCCATCGGCGCTGTAATCTGCAATATGGCGAACGTGGAGTACGAGGTCTGGGCGGCAAATCTGTGCCTTGCAATAGGGAGAGCCGTACTTTACGTCGGGTTTACGCTGCTCATTAAAATTTTTCCGCAGGAAAAATTCGACGACATAGCAAAATACGATTTTGTTTCGATTTCCGTGCTTGCGGCGCTTACATGGATTGCTTTTGAAATTGTCGACAACATAAAAGACTTTTTCGACGGCGTTCTCAACCCCACCGAGACCGAGCAATCCCTTTTTATCTTTGCAATAGGCGCACTTATCTATCTGATGCTCGCAATTCTCTATCATTCCTCCTATGCAAAGGCGGAGGAAAGGAGCAGAAACAAGAGACTTGAAATGCAGGTTGACGAGATGAAAGAACAGTATGAAACGCATAGCAAAATGATGGAGCTGTCGCGTGAAAACCTTGAAGAAATGTGCAAAATCCGTCACGATATAAGGAATCAGTTCAGCTATATGCAACTCATATTCGAACAGGATAAATACAATGAACTGAAAAAGTATTTCAACGAGCTCAACGACAAGGTTGCGTTTCCGCTATCGTTCAGCGACTGCGAAAACAGAGTGGTGCGGGACGTTTTGAATATGGAAATCAATAAATTGAAGAACGGGACTAAAATCGATTATTCCGTTGCGGTCGGCAACGAAATGAAAATAGACGATTTAGATTTGACCACCGTACTTATAAACCTGCTTGACAACGCCATTGAGGCGTGCGAAAGGGATAAAATAGAAGATGCGGTAATTTCCTTTTCCATGAGGGAAGAGGGAAGCTATCTCTATATCGGCGTAAGCAATCCCGTCGCCGACGGAGGCAAAGCAAAGAAGCAGTTTGAAGAAGGTACCGTAAAGACGGACAAGCGTTCGCACGGGCTGGGCAAAAAGATAGTTGCCGAAATCGTTGAAAAGCACGACGGCGTAATCAAGTACGAAATCAACGACAGGTTTTTCCGTGTGAACGTCATGCTTGCATTGTCGCAATAAATTTACGGGTATTCACACCCCCGTACTGGGGAATTATACCGACTTTATGGAGAGGGGAAAATTATGGAGCGATTGAAAATAGCCATATGCGATGACGATGCCGTTGCTTTGGGTATAGTGTCGGGAGCGCTGGGCGGTCTGCTCGAAAAGCGGGAGATTCAGGCAGATATAACCACCTACCGCAACGCAGCCGAGCTTGAAGTAGCGATGCGCGCGGCGGCTTTCGATTTGATACTTTTGGATATTGACCTGCCGGACGTAAACGGAATAGACTTCTTTGCGAAGAGCCGCAAAGAGGGGAACAGAACGCAGATAATGTTCGTTTCGGGGCACGAAAACAGCGTGTTCGACGCCTTCAAATGCGAACCTGCGGGTTTCGTGCGCAAAAGCCATTTTTTGAAAGATTTGACAGTCTATATCGACCTTTTTCTCAAAAAGTACAAGGAGAACCGCACAAGCGTTAAAACGCTCTCGGTCAAAAGCAAGAAACAGATTCTGCTTATTTCGGTCGAGGATATAACATACATTGAGAGCTTCTTGAAAAATCAGCATATCTTCGCCGTAAACGGCAGTGAAGAATATCAGATTACTTCCAGCATGAAAAAGCTCGAAGAGGAGCTTGCCCCGTACGGATTTATACGAATTCATAACGGATATCTCGTAAATTATCGGTATATCAAGCTTTTTACCAACTGCGACGTGCAACTAACTAACGGCAAGAGCCTCCTCGTAAGCAGAGGCAGAATGCACTCCGCACGGGAACGGTTTATGGAGCTTATGAGCGAGAACGGCGTGTTGCCTATCGAATAATCATAACTACGCGTAAAACGCTTCCGCTTCTTTATCTCCCGCTCAGTGAGAGGTTTCCTTTTTACAAAGAAACGTAATATCCTGCATACGGCGCAGAATATTCCGACTTTTCGACAGATTATTCTTTTGTCGGAGTTGAATATTGCTATAAACGGGTTAAAAATTGCGTCCCTCTTGAATGGGCGCTGTTTTTATTTTAAAATGCAAGGGTAACGGAAAAACTTTCAGCCGTTGCAGTCCGACGGAAACCGTCGGATATCCTAAGCGTTTTCAAGGAGGTAAAAATGAAAAAATTAGGAAAAGTATTGGCAGTAGGCATTGCAGCGTTGGCGATGGGCGCTGTGGGTATGTTTGGTGCTTGTGCAGAAGAGGACCCCTATGCAGATATCGTTGGATACAACGAAGAAACGGCGGAAATGTTCAGGTTCGAGGCGGAAGAAGCCGAAATAGTTGCTCCCGCGGCGTTGAAGTGCCCGCAGATGAGTTATCAGGGCAACGGTCATGTGGTTAAGGCTGTCGGCGGCACCGCCATGCAGCACTTTATGGAAAACGACCCCTCGGGCAGCGGTTCTTCCGCATACGGTGCTTCGGCGTACGTGAGCTATATGGGCGCGGCAAAGGGAGATAAAATCGTGTTTGAAATCGAATCTAAGGTTGCCTGCGTTGCAAACCTCACCTTGCTCGGCAAGTCCAGCCTTCACATGAGCAACGCAGAGAAGGAAACCATGTCGCTCAGCGACTGGAATTGCGACGATACTCCCGTCTATGTAAACGGCGAAAAGCAGACTTTCGAGCAGACTTTCTTCCAGCTGAAGGTATTTGCCAAGACGGTAGAGATTGAGGGCATAAGGCTCAAGAAGGGCGTAAACGTAGTCGAAATAGTTGCCGAGGGCCATGTAGGTACGGGTCTGAGCAACGCCGCTCCCCTCGATATATTCTGCGGCGCGGACAGATACGCTTTCCCCGACCTTGACTATATTTCGATTGACGCAAGCGTCGACAAGGACAACTTCACCTTCAAAAACCGTACCTTTACCAACGAGATTAACCTCAACGGCTACTACACCCAGAGCGTTTGCTCGTGGGTTGAGAGTATGGCTGACCCTGCTCCTCAGTCCTGATAACTTTGGGGGATTGCCATGAAGAAAAAAGTAGTTTTAATATCCGTGCTTTCGGCCGTGGCGGCAATTTTTCTCGCGCTCTTAATTTGCGCAAGCACGCTGCTTCCGTTCTGGCAGGATACCATCGATAAATTCTTTATCGGTCAAGGACTCGACCTTTCGGACTACGACCCCGAACCCGATAAGGCGTATGCGCAGAAGATAGAGGAAGAGGGCATAGTGCTTCTTAAAAACGAGGGCGGTCTGCTTCCCTTGAACGCGACCGAAAGCAGCCCTGTAAAGGTCAACGTTTTCGGCATACGCGCAGGCAATATGAAGTTTACAGGCTCGGGCTCAGGCGGCGGCGACGTTACCCGTGCGATTCAGCTTGATGACGGCTTGGCTGCTTCGAATATTCAGGTCAATCAGGAGCTCTTTGACTACTATCAAAGCTTTGATACGACAAAGAACGAGGGAGGCTTCGACGTAATTGGCAAGGATCCCAACAGCGCCGAAATTTCCATTCAGCAGGTTACCTCGTCCATGCTCAGCAGTGCAAAGGCGTATTCCGATATCGCCATATACGTTATCGGACGCGTAGGCGCAGAAGAGGGCTCGCTCGACGAGTACGACCTGTGCCTCTCCTCCAACGAAGAGGAAACTCTAGACTACATAGTGAAAAACTATTCAAAAGTTATTATCCTCATGAACACGTCCAACACTTACGAGCTTGGCTTTATTGACGGTAAGGGCAAGGCGCGTAACTCGGACAGTACTTGGGATAAATACGCCGACAAGATAGACGCGGCTATGTGGGTGGGCTGTCCCGGGCTCGTGGGTACGCTCGCCATAGGCGAAGCGCTTGCGGGTGCAGTAAACCCTTCGGGCAGACTTGCCGACACATATCCCTACGATAATCTCAGCTCGCCTGCGGCAAACAACTACAAGGGTATAACCTTTGCGGATAATGCGTCTATGTCCTATGCTTCGTTCGTGGAGAGCGTATACGTAGGTTATAAATGGTACGAAACCGCAGCTTACGAGGGCGTAATCGATTACGACGATTATTCCGGTACTAAGGCTCTTCCTTATATGGATAAGAACAACGGCCAGGGCGTAATGTATCCCTTCGGTTACGGTTTAAGCTACACCGATTTCGAGTGGACGCTCGATAGCGCAAAAGAAGAAAACGGAACGATAACGCTTACCGTTACGGTTAAAAATACAGGAACCGTTGCAGGCAAGGATGTAGTCGAAGTTTACTACACTCCCCCCTATACCGACGGCATCGAAAAGGCTTACGTCAATCTTATCGATTTCGCAAAGACGGGCTTGATTCAGCCCGGCGCAACGGATACGGTTGCGATATCGTTTGCAGTCACCGATATGAAGTCTTACGATTATAACGACGCAAACGGAAACGGCCATGCGGGCTACGAGCTTGAAGAGGGAGATTACTATATCCGCCTTCTGAAAAACGCACACGGCTGGACGGAAATCGATACGACCGACGACCTTTGCTACACGTATACCGTAGACGAAACGGTTGAATATACTGCCGATACCGAAACCGGCGTTGCGGTTCAGAACCGTTTCGGCGACCAGGCGGGCGGCATCGAGTATATTTCCCGTAAGAACAGCTTTGAAAACGCTTCGATAGCCAAGGCTGCGGCAGCCAAAAATACAACCGACTTTACGGACGGCAACGGGAATAACGGCTACGTTGCCGAAACTCAGAAGGCGTATACCGTTCCTGCCGAAAACAACAATTATGTAGAGGGCAAGGATTATGCGGTTGAGCTTTCCAAGACCGTAATGCTCAGCGAGCTGACGGGGCTGGATTACGACGACCCGCTTTGGGATACGTTCGTTTCGCAGATGACGAAGAGTGAGATGTGCACCATAATCGCAAAGGCAAACTTCACGACGGCGGCGGTCGAAAGATTGGGCATACCGTACTGCTTGTTATGCGACGGCCCTTCGGGAATCAAATCCACTTATACGTTTAACGAGAGCTACAGCTCGGTTTGCTTCCCTTCAACTATAGTCCTTGCTTCCACCTGGAACAAGGAAATTGCGCAAGGCTACGGAGAAAGAGTGGGCGAGGACGGTATGGAAGCAGGCGTTTCCACCTGGTACGCACCCAGCATCAATCTTCGCCGCACACCTTTCGATGGCAGATGCTTCGAGTATTACAGCGAATGCTGTATTCTTACGGCGCGTATGGCGGCGAACGTAGTTATCGGCGCACAGAGCAAGGGACTTAACTGCTCTATAAAGCACCTCATACTGTACGGGAACAACGCAACTTTCCAGTGGTGCAACGAGCAACAGCTTAGAGAGTACTTCTTACTTCCCTTCGAAAAGTGCGTCAAGGACGGCGGCGCAATGGCGATGATGACCACGACCCACCTGTTCGGCGTATTCTGCGGTGCAAGCAACGAGCTGCTCACCGACGTTATCCGCGGCGAGTGGAAGTTCAAAGGCTTTATCACAACCGACGCTTCGAGCGCAGCCATGGATATAACGAGATGTATCCGTGCAGGAAACGACTTGTGGCTTGCTTCGGACTCTAGCTTCTATAAGACGATTATAAAGGACAGCAACGTCGGCGTTATGCAGCAGGCTGTCAAGCATTACCTCTATGCCGTAGCAAACAGCGAGATTGCCATGAGCGCGAAGGTAGAAGCCGCAAGCTTTTCGCCTTCGATGCTCATAATGGGTATTTTAGACGCAGTTAGCGTAATTGCAATCGGCGTATGCGCGTTCTTCATCGTAAGAACCATCCTGAAGGACAGGAAGCCGGAAACGCAGGCTGAACCCGTCGAAAAAACGAAGGGTGACGAATAAACGGTTTTTTTCTCCTCCTTAAAGTGAACGGACTTGCGCAAAACGCCTTGCGCAACTTGCGCAAGTGCCGTTCAGTCGGACGGAATATTTTCTCTTTAT
>CAZQNK010000026.1:0-20365 GCA_964594955.1 uncultured Clostridia bacterium
AAAATTAGAAAAAACAAGTAAAAGTAAAAAAGCGATAATAATTTTAAGATAGACGGCAATCAGGCGCAAGCATTGTTGCCGTTTTATGCAGTTTAGAATAATGCGCTTTCTGAAATTATCAAAGTTAAAGGTATCTAATTCAATGCCTTGCAAACCGAGGAAATTTGTGTTATTATTCATGAACGTTGGTTAGGACGATAATGGGGACGGCGGGAATGATCCGTGAGGGATTGTCGGGAGCCGTCATAGCGTTTCTTCCAACGGAAGAGAGAGGCGCGGGAAACGTTGAACTTGTTCAACGTATTTTGCAGACCGCGGCGGAAGAAAAAGAGTAAAACCGATTGACGATAGCGTGCGATTTGTGATGCAGTATTCATAGAGCAGATTGTTTCCTTTGCAGGTTTTTTGTGGCGATTAAACTTTAACGCAAAAGGAACTTATCTGCTCTACTTTTTTACCCGCTTTTCTTCCTTGTTCAGGTCTCACATCTATTGTAATTCTACAAATCGGACGCTCCTTTTTTATTTTTGCCTGTTGACAGGCGGGAAAAAAGATGTTATATTAATGACTGTGATTAACGGCGTTATGTAAAAACAGCGTCGTTTTTGGATTATAAAAGACAGATTAGCCGAGGTGAGCCATGCTGAATATTGCAATCGTGGAGGACAACGCCGCAGACACGGAACAGATAAAACGTTGTCTGGAATTTGTCAAAGAGAAAGACGGAATCGAATATACGATATCGGAATTTACCGATGCGGTACATTTTTTATTCAGGTCCTCGCTTGAATTCGATCTTGTGTTTTTGGATATACAGATGCCTTCTCTCGACGGGATGTCTGCGGCGAAAAAAATCCGCGAACAAAATAAAACCATAGGGATAGTTTTCGTTACCAACATGCGTCAGCTTGCCATAAAGGGCTATGAGGTTGAGGCTTTGGATTTTATCGTCAAGCCGATTAATAATTACGACTTTTATTTGAAGATGAAGCTAATCCTTTCCCGTCTGCATTACAATAGGAAGCAAAAGATTATAATCGGCTCGGGCGACGGCATAACCTCTCTTTCCGTGGGGTCTATCGTCTATTTGGAGGTGCTCGGGCACTACATTACATATCATACGGCAAACGGTATCATACGGGAATATTCCACGTTGAAAGCCGTAGGGGACAAACTGTCCGATTATCCTTTTTTCGTCCGCTGTAACAGGTATTGCATGGTAAATCTCAATTATGTAGACAAAATCAGCGGCGACACGTTATCGGTCGGCGGCGTCGACCTCGTCATTTCACGTGCGAGAAAAACGGATTTTTACCGCGTCTTTGCAGAATTTTCCAACGGGGGGGGGGTATAATTAAATGTCCGGCGTATCCCATACCGTTGCGAATATCTGCGTTGTGTTGCAGCTTATCGTCGGCGAGTTGATTTTTATTTATCCTTATAAGAAAAGAAAATATTTCGGGCTCCGTTTTCCCCTTTCCGTCGCCCTCTGTATTCTTCTTGTGATATTCTATCCGCCGCTTACCTTATCCTCGGTAAACCTTGAACGGGCGATACGCCTCGTCATATATTTTTCCGCAACGATAGCCGCATATTTTTTTTGTTTCGATTTGCAATTCAAAGTCACTTTGTCGCTTTGCTCCGCAGGCTATGCGCTCCAACATATAATTTACCAGTTTTCCACTCTGTTCCATAATCTTCCTTTGGGCGACGGATTTACGGATTTCGTTACGCAATATCACCACATCGTGGAAATGACGATTTTCGTAATCGGCTATATACTGTTTTTCTTTACGATAGGGCGGAAGATAGCGAAACAGCGGGTCGATAAAAATTTCAACAGCATGCTGAATTTTTTCGCCGTTTTCGTCGTTCTTGTCTGTATCATATTGTCGCTTCTTTCGGGGAAGAGCAATATCCCCGTGTACGTTTCGTTATACTCCATGCTCTGCTGTTCCATGGCGTTGATAATACAGTTCGCCGTTTTGAACATCACGCGGCTGTATCATGAAAACGAGGCTATCAAAAGGAAAACCGAGGCGGATATTGCAAGATACGAATCCGCAAAAGACGCGGTTGATTTCGTCAATATCAAACTGCACGACCTGAAAAAGGAATTGAACTCGCTCAACGACGGCATAAAAACGGAAGAAGCGGAGAGGCTGAGGAACAGCATTGAAATTTACGACAACGTCTGCCGCACGGGCAACGATATCATAGATACGATTATGCTTAACGCCGTTTTCCACCAGATGCAGTACGGCGTGACGTTTACCTTTTCGGGCAACGGGGAATGGCTGGATTTCGTCAATGCCGCAGATCTGAAATCGCTGTTCATGAACGCCGTCAGCAACGCCGCGGACGCCGCGGCGAAAGCCGAACCCGACAAGAGGAACGTTTCCATAATTCTCGATAAAAAGGGCGATATGGTTTTGCTTACGGTGCGGAATTATTACGTCGGCGACCCCATACCTACAAATTCGCCCCTGAAAACCACCAAGAAGGACGCCGATTCGCACGGTTACGGCATGAAAAGCATGGAGCTTACGGCTGAGAAATACGGAGGTTCGGTTACCTTTTCGGGCGTTGAAGAAATATTCACTCTGACCGTGGCGCTGGTTGACAATTAAAAAGAAAACGATAATTTGAGATAAGCCGTTTATTCTAAAAATCGACGGCTTATTCTTTTTTTGCCGCAAATAAATTTTTCCGTGATAAAATTTCACTGTTAAAACATAAAAGAATTTGTGTTTTGGCAACAAAAAATTTCAGGAGGAAATATTTCATGACAAAAAAAGGTTTGTTGCGTAAAAGTGCGGCGCTCGCAACGCTTGCTCTTTCAGGTGTTATGTGCTTCACAGTGACATCCCAAAGCTTGAGTGCGTCAGCCGCATCGGATACTGCTTTATTCAAATCGGAATATAGCAGCAGGGAAGAAGTGCTGAAAGCTACGCTTGATCTCAGCGATAGGCTTGCGGAAGAGGGTATGGTTCTCGTAAAGAACGAAAACGATGCTCTGCCTCTTCTCAATACGAGGCCTCGCGTCAGCGTATTCGGTTATGCTTCCGTGAAGCCTACCGTCGGCGCATCCAACAGCAACGGCGGAGATACGTCCGCAGGAGAAGCACGCGTAGACGCCGACTTGTACACGAGCCTTGCAGACGCAGGTTTCGTTGTCAATCCGGCAACGAAGGAATTCTATGAAAGTAAAACCGCGTCCAGCGGCGGCAGTAACCAGGGTGGCTTCGGCAGCGGAAGTTCAAGCGTCACCGATGCAACTCTTATGGGAACCAGCTGGGATACAACTTTTAAGGGCATTGAGTCCACCTATCACAGCTACAGCGACGCTGCTATCGTTATGCTTGCGAATACGGCGGGTGCCGTTGAGCATACCCGTCAGTTCGGCGAGGAACAACAGAAGCTTGTCGAATATCTCGGTAATAAATTCGACAAGGTAATTCTGCTTATCAACAACTCGTATCCTTTCGAGCTCGGCTGGGCGCAGGACGCCAAATACGTAGACGCTATCCTGATCGTTGGTCAGCCCGGTAACACCGGCTTCAACGCCGTAGGTAAAATTTTAAACGGCGAAGTAAATCCTTCCGGTCACCTTGCCGATTTGTATGCAACCGATTTCACCGTTACTCCTTCGTATATTAACTATAACCATGCGTCGGATTACACGGGAATGGTTCACTATATGGATCACGAGGGTAATAATCTTGCTCCGACAGGTTCAACCTACGTCACCCAATACGAGGAAGGCATTTACGTCGGCTACCGTTACTATGAGACGATGGCTACGCTTAGCGGCATCACTGTTGATGAATCAAATGCAGTCGATGGCGAAACTTGGTACAAAGATCACGTAGTATATCCCTTCGGTTACGGGCTTTCCTATACCACGTTCGAATATTCCGACGTAAAGATCAGCGGTACTGTCAGTGCAAACGGCAACGTTACCGCTACCCTTAAGGTTACGAACACCGGCGACGTCGCCGGCAAGGACGTCGTACAGCTCTACTATTCGGCTCCTTGGGACGAAAATACTGTGGAAAAATCGGCTGTCGTTCTTGGCGACTACACCAAGACCAAACTGTTGCAGCCCGGTCAGTCGCAGAAGATAAGCATTTCCATCAGCGCGGCGGATATGGCTTCTTACGACTATAATCTCGATAATGGTAAAGGCGGTTATATCCTTGACGAAGGCGATTACGTGATTTCGCTCCGTTCGGATTCGCACACCGTACTTACGGACGTAGACGGCCATGAGGCAAAGGAAACGCTGTCGCTTTTGGAGGACGTTACTTCGGGCATCAACCTGGATACCAACGGCGAAGACGTACATAACCAGTTCTCCGACGTTACGGCTGTCGTAACCGGTGACGAAGAAAACCTTGCGTTTGACAGTGCGCTTTCGAGAAAAACGATGGCTGAGGAGACTGTAACCTCTCTCTTCGATGATACCAATGTTGTAGAGACCGGCACAAAGAGTGTATTCGTGCCCGGTCAGAGAGGCGCTGCAGGTAAAATGCAAGAGGTAGATGATATTCATTATCTCAAATTGACGGAAGCGCAAGAGGAAGCGTGGAAAGAAGGTATGCGTATGCGCGCAGATGAAGATGACCCGCTGTACGAAAAATGGGCTGTATCCGATGGCGAGGGTGGTTACATTCTGAACGGCAACGGCCCCGCAGATCCCGACGAAAGAGACGAAACGGCAAAAGTGACCGCTTCCGACCTCATCGGCAAGGCGTATGACGACGAGCTTTGGGACGAACTTCTCAACGAGCTTTCTATTGAAGAATTACACCAGCTGTTCAGAGAAGGCGGCTACGGTACGGCCGGAATCGAATATATCGGACTTCCCAGTTCCTTTAACATGGACGGCCCTTACGGTTGGACGGGCAACAGCTCCAGCTGGGACGGAAAGACTCTCGGCAACGAGACCTTCCCCCTGTTCTGCTCCGAAGTAATGGTTGCTTGCACCTTTAATAAAGAACTTGCCTATGAAGAGGGCAAGCTGATTGGTGAACAAGGTCTTTGGGGAAATGATACCAACGGCGCTTCGAACACCTGGACGGGTTACTATTCCCCCGCACTCAATATTCACCGTTCGCCGTTTGACAGCCGTGGCACCGAATACTATTCGGAAGATCCCGTTCTCAGCGGGTATATGGCTGCGAATGTTGCACGCGGTGCACAGGAAAAGGGTACGTTCGTTACATTAAAGCACTTTGCAGTATACAACGACGGTAACAGCCCGGTTCGTGCGGCGAAGGGTACTCCCGATCCCACCGGTTTCTCCGTATGGCTTGATGAACAGACTCTTCGTGAAGTTTATCTCAAAGGCTTTGAAATTGCCGTAAAGACGGGCGGCGCAACAGGCGTTATGACGTCGTTCGCAAGAATCGGTTACACCTACTGCGGCGTTAACTATGCGCTCTGCACCGAAGTCCTTCGTAACGAGTGGGGCTTCAAGGGTATCGTAGTCAGCGATATCTGCTTCTATGCGAACCAGGACGGTACGCTCATGGCGCTTGCCGGCAACAACCTCGCTCTTACGAAAGCTCCTCAGACGTGGGTTTACTACGAAGAAGGCGACCAGGCAGTTAAAAACGGCTCTGCTGAAGTGGGTCAGCTCAATGCAGAGAGCGGCGGCGGTGTAATCAACGTTCTTTGGGAAAAGATCAATGCGGGCGAATGTGAAAGCGAAACCGAAGCATTTAATCTCTATCTTGAAGAAAATGCGAAAGCGGCAACCGCAATCTACAACGCACTCAGAGAAGGTGCGCACGGTATCATATATACCATCGTAAACAGCAACGCTATGCAAGCTCCTTACAGTGCATACGTAGACGGAACGGCTAGCTCCGGCTCTACCGACAATGGCGACGTGCTTGACGCAATCGGCGGTCTTGAAGACAAGCTCGACGATCTCAACGATAAGGTTGACGGAATCGGCTCCGACTCCGGCTCTACCGACAATGGCGACGTGCTTGACGCAATCGACGGTCTTGGAGACAAGCTTGATGGCTTAACAACCGACAATAGCGACGTGCTTGACGCAATCGGCGGTCTTGAAGACAAGCTTGATGGCTTAACAACCGGCAACGGCGATACTGTTACGACGTCGAACGGTGATTCCACTGTTGCTACGGTAGGTATGGTGTTCGGTATCCTTGCGTTTGTTGCAAGCGGTGTAGCAGTTATCCTTATAATTCTCAAGAATAAGAAAAAAGACTAATTAAAGACTGAGTTTTATAGGTCAATAAAAAAGTTCCCTAAGGGGGAGTTGGGGTTCTCCCCAACTCCCCCTTTTGGGAAAATAATAAAAGGAGAGATTCAGATGACTAAATCATTATTAAAAAAATTACCTGCAATACTTTTATGTTTCATTTTATGCTTAGGTGTGGCTGTGTTCGCCGTAGCGTGCGGGGGCGGTCAAACCGACGACGATCAGACCCACAATGATGAGCAAACCGACGACGATCAGACCAACAATGACGACAATACCGACGACGATCAGACCCACAATGACGACAATACCGACGATGATCAGACCCACAATGACGACAATACCGACGATGATTCTTCGGACGCAATGAAGAAGTACTATTTCGAAGCTGAATACGTTGATCTTACCGACGTTACGAGCGATAGAGGGTCGGGTAATACGTCAGGCAAAGATTTAATTGTTAAGGGAGACCGTGCGCATAACGGTTATTACGTGCAAGGCTTCAATATAAAAGACTCTACACTCACGTATACGATTCACTCCGATGCTGCCGCAACAGTGCAGTTGTCGCTTTTGATTTGCGGCGAAAATGCAGCGGGAACGCTTGATTCAGAACTTCTTATAATCAAAGTGAACGGAACGGCTGTAACTTATTCCGATGTAGCAGTTAAAAACGATAAAGAAAAGGTAAGCGCAATTAAGACCAATCTTTTATTCGATGAAGTTTCTATCGGCGATATTCAGCTGAATAAGGGCGATAATACAATAACGCTTACGGTAGGTGAAAAGGTAGGCACGTCCAACAATTATACCTACGGTATCAACGTGGATGCGCTCGTACTTACGTCTTCGTCACCGCTTACCTGGAACCCCATAGATCCGGATGAGTTCTATCCCGATTATTAAAGTGTAACGTAAAGAAATAAGAGAGTGCGAAATGAATAAATTTAAAGCAATATTTAAAAATAAACACTCGTTGGCGTGGTCTATTGTGACGTGCATCCTTGTCGTGTTACTTGTCGTCATTACCGTCGTAGTCACGCAAGTACAACTCATTTACGGCACGTTAAATCTTGTTTTAGGCGGACTGCGCCCTATTACGGCAGACGGCTCCGAGTCTCAGTATGTGATGGAAGAAGGACTTGAAACGAAGGAAGCTGTATATACTGCCGCCAAAGAATTTAACAAACAGCTTGAAGCCGAGGGTGCAGTTCTTTTGAAGAACGACGGTTCGCTTCCGATCAATAAGGGCGCAAAAATATCCGTATTCGGTAAGAATTCCGTCAATATGGTTTATAGTGGTAGCGGTTCGAGTGCGGCTTCCGGCGAAGGGATTATAGATTTATATGAAGGTCTTTCCGACTTCGACGTAAATCCGACGCTTAAAAACTTCTATTCGAGCAGCGCTTCGGGAAGCGGTAGATCAAGTAATCCCGGTATGGACGGCAGTGTTCTTACGGGGTTTGCTACGGGTGAAACGCCTGTTGAAAGCTACACGTCGGACGTTAAAAACAGCTTTACGTCCTTTAACGATGCGGCAGTCGTCGTATTTTCCCGAATAGGCGGTGAGGGGTTCGACCTTCCCCGCACTATGGTTGAAAGCTACGGCGGAAGTGCAGTTGTAGGGGCAAACGCAGACGACCATTATTTACAGCTCGACAACAATGAAAAGGCTCTGCTTGAAATGGTAACTGCCAATTTCAATAAAGTCGTAGTGCTTCTTAATACTTCGTCTACTATGGAGCTTGGCGAGCTGGAAGAAAACGATAAAATAAATGCGATTCTCTGGATCGGGCTTCCCGGTCAGACGGGTTTGGCGGTGATAGGAGATATTCTCGGCGGAACGATAAATCCTTCGGGAAGAACAACGGATACTTACGTTCGCGACTTCACCACGATTCCGTCGTATTACAACTTCTCCGACAATTTGACGCAGGACGGCAACAGGTACACAATTAACGGTGCAGGACGTAAGGCGTATTTCGTTGAGTATGAAGAGGGCGTTTACGTAGGTTACCGTTATTATGAAACCAGAGGTGCGTCAGACGTTATCGGCGGCGAAGGTGAAGAGTGGTATAAACAGAACGTCGTTTATCCGTTTGGGTATGGCAAAAGCTATACCGAGTTCGAGTGGACTGTTAAGAGTATTTCCAAGGAAAACGGCTCAACGATTGGGAAAAACGATAAAATTACCGTGGAAGTTACCGTTGAAAATACGGGTGACTATGCCGGTAAAGATGTTGTGGAGCTGTATTACAAAGTGCCTTACTACAACGGAGGAATAGAAAAACCGTATATCCAACTCGGCGCGTTCGCAAAGACGGAACTGATTCAACCCGGCGATAGGGATACTGTTACGCTCGAATTCAGTGTTGAAGATATGAAGTCTTACGATTATGCCGGTATAAAGGTTGCAAACGGCGGTTATATTCTCGAACAAGGCGAATATTCAATCGTTATTGCCTCCAATGTGCATGCAAACCCGGTTGCCGAATATTCTTATACGGTATCAAACGATATCCGCTACGACGAAGATAAAGTTTACAATCAGTTCAATGACGTTAGCGAGCATATAACGACGTACCTTTCGCGTTCCGATTGGGAAGGTACAATGCCCAAAGCACCTACGGCGGAGGAAAGAGAAGTTACTACAGAGTGGCTTAGTCAGATTACTTTTAGTACCAATAGTACCAATAGTACCAATAGTACCAACGATACAAGCTCCGACCCGTGGTATTCGGATGCAATGCCGAATTCAGGAGTGGAAGACGATAGCGTACAGTTCAAAGATCTGATAGGGTTAGACTATGATGATGAGAAGTGGGATTCCTTTATGGATAGACTGAGTTTCTCGGATATGGCAGACCTTATAGGCGTTGGTGCGTTCGGTACTATTAAGCTTGAAAAGTATGATATACCTATGACTTATCACGAGGACGGCCCCGCGGGCTTTGCAAACTTTATGGATTTAACGAACAGCGTCGTTTACAGCGTGTGCAACTATGCTGCCGAGTGCGTAATAGGAGCGACATGGAATAAAGAGCTTGCCTACGAGATGGGAAAAATGATCGGCAATGAAGGGCTTATCGGTAATGAAAATCTTCCCTATTCGGGTTGGTATGGACCTGCGGTAAATATTCACAGAACGCCTTTCGGCGGCAGAAACTGGGAGTATTACAGTGAAGACGGTTATATCTCGGGTATCATGGCTTCCTCTGTCATTAAAGGCTGTAACGAGAAGGGAGTTTACGTGTTTATTAAGCACTTTGCCGTAAACGATCAGGAAACAGACCGTGATACTAACGGGCTGTTTGTGTGGACGAACGAACAGGCGTTACGCGAAATCTATCTCAAACCCTTCGAAATAGCGCTGAAAAACAACGATAAAGCGGGCGTTATGTCAGCGTTTACCCGCATCGGAGAAACCTGGACGGGCGGCAGCTATCCTCTTTTGACGGGCGTTCTGCGTAAAGAATGGGGCGTTAATTGTGCGGTTATAACCGACTATAACGTACAGCCCTATATGATCGCAGATCAGATGATAAGGGCAGGTGGAGATCTTGCGCTTATTCAGGACGACAGTAAAATTCCGTCTACAAGCAATATTACTACGACTCAGGCAACGGCAATACGCAGAGCCGCTAAAAATATTCTTTACGCGGTTGTCAACAGTAATGCAATGAACGTGGAAATTATCGGCTACAAAATGCCCGTGTGGGAAGTTGCGCTTATCGTAGTTGATTGCGTAGTATTTGCTGCTTTGGCGGTATGGGGCGTATTTGCCGTCCGTTCTTCCCGGAAGAAGATGAAAACCGACGATGCGTCAGGCATGGATGACGGCAAGCAAGACGAATAACGGCTTCCCGCGAACGTTGCGCGTAAAAATCAAATAATTCAAAATAATCGGCAACCGGGCGTCAGCTTGGTTGCCGTATTTATGCCGTTTGCGTTGCGGCGCGAAGGCGCAAAAAACGGCGGGTTCAGGCTTGTTTCCGCCGATACTGCGTGTGCGTTCTCCGTGTTCCGCAGACGCGCCCGTATTTATGCCGACTATTTCTAAACGATGATAAAATATTATTCCGCGCCGGCATTTTTCTGCAAAATAACGGCAATCATTAAAGGCAAGGAGGCGGTAAACCATGTGTACTGCGGCAACATATAAAACTAAAAATTTTTACTTCGGGCGTACTTTCGATTATGAGCTTTCATATACCGAGGAAGTTGCGGTCACCCCGCGCAATTTTCCTTTTCCGCTGCGCTGCGGCGAAAAAATTACAAACCACTACGCCATGATAGGAACGGCGTCCGTGCAGGGCGTTCCGCTCTATTATGACGCCGTAAACGAAAAAGGGCTTGGCGTTGCGGGGCTGAACTTCGAGGGCAACGCTTGCTACAACGACCCCGTTTCGGGCAAAATCAACTTGGCGCAGTTCGAGTTTATTCCGTATATCCTCGGCAAGTGCGCGTCCGTCGGCGAAGCCGTCAAATTGCTTGAAAAAATAAATCTTACCAACCTGCCTTATAGCGATAAACTGCCCGTCGCGCAATTGCACTGGCTTGTCGCCGATAAAAGCGGGGCTGTTACGGTTGAAAGCGTAAAGGAGGGATTGAAGATTTACGACAATCCCGTGGGTATTCTGACCAACAATCCGCCGTTTGAAGGACAGATGTTCAATCTGAACAATTACATGGGGCTGTCGCCCCGCAGTCCGCAAAATTTGTTTTCGGACGAACTTCCGTTAAAGGCTTACAGCCGCGGCATGGGAGCTTTGGGACTGCCGGGCGATTTGTCGTCCCAATCGCGGTTTGTAAGGGCGGCGTTTACAAAAATCAATTCGGTATCGGGAAGTTCGGAGGAGGAGAGCGTAAACCAGTTTTTTCATATTCTCGGCTCGGTAGAGCAACAGCGGGGCTGTTGCCGGTTAGACGCGGGAAAATATGAGATTACAATTTATACGTCCTGTTGCAGCGCGGGGAAAGGGATTTATTATTATACCACCTATGAAAATCACTGCATTACGGCTGTCGATATGTACGCCGAAGACCTGAATGCGGATACTTTGTTCAGATATCCGCTCGGCAGGAGAGAGAAGATAATTTTTTGCAACCGTCGATAAAAGTTCGGGGCGGAAACGTTGTTTCCGCCCCCCGAGGTTTAAAGTTAAACAAAAACGCGTTCACGCGTCGGAATTTTCCGCGTCGGCCGCCGCCGTTTCCCGTATGGGTTGCAAATCTCCGTCTTGCGGATTTTCGGCAAGCGGGCTTTTCCGTTTAACGTTAGTATAGCGTTCAACCTGTTTTACGAAGTTCTTTGAAGAAAACAGAATCAATCCGATTATTATAACAATCAGCAAATCGGGGATAACGTACATCGTCTGATATACAAGGCTGTAAACGTAAGGATTGTTGAGAGCGGGCATTCCGTATTCCTCCGCATAGCCGGGGCCGAACGAACCGAACGCGAACGCACCCGAAAAGAAGTGCGATATAAACCTCAATATTCCGCCCGTTATGCCGCCCAGCGTGAATTGCAGGCGGGGTTTTCCCTCAAAAAGTTTAAAACCTTTTATGCAACCCGTAACGCCCACGGCGGCGAACGCTACGCCGTAGTCCAAAAGGAATTGCGCGGGGTGCAGAATCCAAGGATCCTGTACGGCTTGCAGAACGCCGTAAATAAGCCCCGCCAGAACGCCTTTGCGCGCTCCGAACATATAGGAATACAGCATGACGGGCAGCATAGAGGCGAAAGTTATGCTTCCGCCCATGGGCATTTTGAAGAACCTTATGTACGAAAGAGCGAAAGACAGCGCGACGCATACCGCGGCGAACGATAACGAACGCGCGTCAAAGGGCTTTGCGTTTCTGTCGGAAAAAAACGCAAGCGCGGCTATGACTATCACGAGTATTACGGACGATACGTACAGCCCTGCGCTGTTAACGTCCTCGTCTGAAAGCCAATTCCAATCCAAAGCGTCGCCGTTCGAATAGTAAACTATCATGCAGACAAGCGCGGCAATGAAGCTTGCGGCGATAACCGCCCCCGCCGCTATTTTTACGGGCTTCAAGGGCTTTAAAGCTATCGCCACGGCGCCTGCCACGCAACACACGGCAAACGCAAGCAGTGGATAGAACGTTATCGCAACAATATCGTCCTCTATAAAGGATAGAACGGAGAACGTTACAATACACGCTACGGCGTAAGCCGCGGCGACTATAAACGAAACTTTGTTCAAAAGCGGTTGGCTTTGCTTTTTAACTGCAAACTTGCACACGATAAACGCTATCACAAGCGCGACGGCTATATACAGCATGACCGTGCGGCAGGCGTTGGTTGTTCCGTCGAAGTTTGCGAAGTAGTTGGTTACGTCCGCCCACAGCGACGAGGAAAGAAGTGAAACTGTCATAAAAACCTCCTGTAACCGCCGTAAACATCCGTATAGTCGGTTTCTCTCTTATAATTAAAGGCAAAACCGAAAAGACTTGCGTTTATCGAGTATCTTAATCGTTTTTTATTTCATTCGTGCAAACAAAATAAAAAAACGCCGCGACATTGCCGCGGCGAAAGAAAATACTGCGTTTGTACTATCGCTCAACCATTACGTTGCCGATTCAAATGGTATAATCTCAGCCTTTTCAAAGAAAAAGCACCCACGACGGTCTATTTAATTTATCAATTAAATTATAATGCGTTTTTATGTCAAAGTCAATTGTATTTTAAAAAAATATGTTATATAATCTATATAATCATCGGAGAGGTTTAATATGTCTTACAATTTTTACGCTTTTATGGACAGAATGAAGTATATCAAACGCTGGCAGCTAATGCGTTCCGTGCGGGAAGAGAATATTATGGAACATTCCCAGCAGGTGGCGATGTTCACGCATGCGCTCGCCGTAATAAACAACAGGGTGTTCGGCGGCACGGCGGACGCGGAAAAAGCCGTTTTGTACGCCGTGTATCACGAATGCGGCGAAGTAATGACGGGCGATTTGCCCACGCCCATCAAATATTACAATAATTCCATTCAGGGCGCATATAAGAATTTAGAGGAGCGCGCGTGCGATAAACTCATCGCAACCCTGCCCGAAGAACTGAGGGATGATATGACCCGTTTCATGAAACCCGATATCGGTTCTTACGAATATAAACTCATGAAAGCGGGGGACAGATTGGCGGCATATGTGAAGTGTCTTGAAGAACTGCGCTGCGGCAACAGCGAATTCGTAAAGGCGAAGAAGAGCATAGAGGACGACCTGCATTCGCGCAACATTCCCGAAGTGGAATACTTTTTTGAAAATTTTATTGAAAGTTTTTCCTTGACGTTGGACGAGTTAGAGGGGATTTAAAAAAGTTCAGGCATGATAAAATGATATAGCGGTTGTAAAATAAACGGTAATTTGGCGAAGTCACGGTTACTGTAAATTTAAATGTTCCCGCGGTTCTGTTTTCGTCGGTTCCGCTTGCGTTGTCGGCGTTGATTTCCGTAATATTTGTCCGTGTAAGAATAGTCTGTGAAAAATAAATTTAAGCGGAAGAGCCAATTTTGGCTCTTCCGCTTAAAAAATTATCTGTTTATAAAGTCTGCCGCCAACCTGCACCGCAGTCCGATGGGCGGCGGAAACTTTTAATATTACGGAATATTACGACGCCCGCCATATTGAATTATTTTTTATATACTCCAACAAACTCCGTCGGAATCCAATGAAAGGGAGGTAGAGGACGATGATTTGATTGAAGCGTTCGTACTGCCCAGAAAGATTACGGTTGCGTTTATGCTGACGGGCAATTTTACCGTCACAAAGTTTTCTATGACCAAATAGTTGTCCTTTGTAAGGTTCAGCGTGGATTTAGTTCCCACCGTATTAAAACTCGGCGAGCAGGCGGTGGCTTCATTGCTCATACCGCCGCTTGAACCTATTCCCGCTACATATCCGCGCGTGTATTTATATCCGTTCTCGGCATCTATGCTCGAATCGGAGGACCCCGTTGCTATGATTACGGAATATCCTCCGGAAATCAATATACCGTCATAGGAAGAGGTACTGTTTGAATCGATTCCGTCGCCGCCCGCATAGACGTAGAGATATCCGCCCGAAATAACTATGCTTTCCTTGGAAGTGCTTGTGCTGTTTACGCCGTCGTCTCTGGAATAGGTAACGGAAACCTTTCCCCCGCTTATCTTCACCGTGCCGCCTTCTATTCCCTCGTAACTGTAGGCAATTGTAATAACTCCGCCCGACAGTTCGGTTGTGCCGTCGGCGTGTATTCCGTCGTCGTTCGTGTAAAGCGTAAGCGTTCCTCCGGAAACCGTCACGTTCCCGAGAGGGGAGTCGCCGTTTTCAAGCGTAGCGTCTTTGTTTGCGTGAATACTGTCGTCATATGAACTGATTTGGATCGTTCCCGAAGATATATTGACGGCATTGCCCGCCTTTATTCCCTTTGTCGAATGATCGCCCTTGTCCGTATTGCCTTCGTTCATGCCTCCAAGGCCGCCCATGTTGCCGCCCATGTTGCCGCCGAAACCGCCCGTGTTTCCCGCAGAAGATGTGGTATAATTAGTCCATTCGCAGGAAAACGAATTTCCCCTCTTCTGCAACGCCAACGTGTCGTAGTTGCTGTTTATCGTAAAGGTGTCGGTGCGATATACATAGTTTTCGCTCTGTCCCTGTTCCTGAGCGGAAGAATAGACAAATAACTGCATATTTGAGTAACCGCTCGGCTTTGTGACGGAATAATAGTAATATTTGTTCCTGCCTGCGTTTACGGCAGAGTAGGAGGAGGAACTGTACCAAACCTCGTCTTCGTCGTTAAAATATCTTATGGAATATTTATATAAATCAGATGTGTACCTGACGTAATAAACGTCATCCGCAGTGGCGGTCACTTCTTCGGAATATTTGGAATATTTGTCCGTGAATATCTGTATATAGGGCGTAGCCGTATCTTCGTTTATAACAACGTCGTATGCCGCGTCAATTCCGTCGCAGGCGGCGTATATAAGAATATCCCCGCCCGTTATCGTTATAGTGCCGCGTTGGTTGCCCTTTGAAGATACGTCTGTGTTGGTCGTCTTTATTCCGTCGCCGCAGCTTGAAATCAAAACAATTTTGCCTGATTCGATTGTCACGCTGTCGTTGCCTTTAAGCGCATTGTCCTTACATTCAACTTGCAGCGTAAGGTTTTTAACGTTCAGGTCGTCTTTGGTGTGGATGCCGTTGTTGTTTAATGATTTAACGTACAATTCTCCCTTGCCCTGCACGTCTAAATCGCACAAGGCATATATACTTGCGGAAATTTCTTCTTCCCCGACTTCTTCCCGCTGGTCATAAATATAATTTACGGTGTCTTTTTTGGCCGAAAGAGTAACTTTATCCCCGCTTTTAATCGCTATGGGGCATTCGCTGTATGAAGTTAAAGCGAACTCCTTCAATTCAAGTTCCAATTTGTAATCTTCGCCCGCGTCTATAACTATATTCCCGTAAAAAGCGCCGCTTATGGCATAGACGCTGTCTTCGGTTAAGCCGCCGAAAGTCAAAGTATTGCCGCTCACGGAATAGCAGGAATCCGTCCCGCTCACATAACTGACGGTAAATTCGGCTGTATTTCCCTCGTCGTCCTCATAAACATAATTTCCGTCATCGTCGTCTTTAAGAACGTAATCGTATACGTTGTCGTCGACTTCTATGTCCGTTACGTCGTTATCGTCGTCGGGACGTTCGGTTTCGCTGTCGCCGTCTGTAATTCCGGAGTTAGGCTCTCCCGTTCCGTTGCCCAACGTATGCGCGGGATCTTCGATAAAGTTGCATGCGGTAAACTGCATAAGCGCTATTGCCGTAACTGTGAGCAATATCGCGCCCTTTTTAAAGTTGTTCATTATAAAATTCCTCTCTGTCGGATATTGAAATTTCCAGATTCCCGTTTCTGCAACGCAGTTCGTCGATAAACTGTTTCTCGCGCGCGGGGTCTTTAAGAGTTATATGGTAGGTCAGCTTGAACATGCTGCCCATATTGGTCGTCTTTACCGAAACGCTTTCATGCTTCGTCGTATATTCTGTGAAAAGGTCATCGAAAACTTCTGTATAATTCAGGTCTTCGGGAATGGTTATACGCAATAATTTTTCCTTGTGGGAGTGTTTTTCCCATACCCCTATGAAGTTTAAAACGAGCAGTATTATGCCCATTATAAGCGCAAAAAGCACCGCATAGCCCGCATATCCCATGCCCAATGCAAGTCCCACGCACATCGCAAGGAAAATCGCGACTATTTCTCTCGCCGTGCCGGGTGAAGAGCGGAACCTTATCAGGCTGAACGCCCCCGCAACCGCAACGCCCGCTCCGAGGTTGCCGTTAACCAACATTATCACCATGCTTACGGCGGAGGGCAGCAGGGCAAGAGTTATAATAAAACTTTTCGTCGCCCGCCCGCGGAAAGCGTAGGCAAATGCAAGGAAGGCGCCCGTAATAAGCGCAAATGCCAAAATTGTAAGAAAATCCCATACCGTGATAGCGCCTGTGCTGTCGAATATGCTTTGAAATAATGCGTCAAGCAATTTTTTTGTCTCCCTGTAAGGTATTTTTTAGAAACTGTAAATACGCCGTTCCGTATTTTGAAAAAGAAGTTTTATAAATGGCGTTCGCGCTCAAAAAACGCGTAAGCCAAAGCGGAATTGCGTCCGCCGTCTTAATTTCCATTAATATTTTCCCCTTCGGCAGTACGGGTAATCCGTAAATTCCGCAGCACAGGGATAAATCGTAGTCCCGCCAAAGAATATCCCTGTCAAAAGTAAGGCGAAAATTTTCGTCGTTCTTTGCATAAAACGCTTCGCGGCGGTAGGATATCGCCATCTTCGGCGCTATTCCCTCGTAGTGTTTTACAAAGTAATCTATCTCTTTGCCTATTTGCGAATTTTCTCCGTTTCCGAGCAGAAGACCGTCTATTTCGCTCTCCTTATGTACAATCCGCCGTTTATATACAACCGACTCGTATTTTTTCTTAATTTCAACGAATACGTCGCTGTTCCCGTCCGCCACGCCGTAACTGCGTATCCGCAGTTTTTCTTTGTAAACGGGGCTTTCAAGCGAGCGCCTTATTAAAAGAAATTCGGGTGTGTCGTAATATATGTTCAGTATATCGCTTTCGCCGTACTTGTCCCCGCGCATATATTCGTCTATGAAATGTTTTATCAGCATATATTGCCCGTCGGTAAGTAAATATTTCAATTCGTATCTTTTGAAAACGCTGCAATAAGACAATATGCCGTCCTCCTTTTAATGCGTATATATTAGTATACGAACCTTAAACGAAAATTAAAAATTGCGCGGAACGCAAAAATTTTTTTATCGTTCCGCGCAATTAATTTCATAAAAGAACGTTAAAAATAACCGTTTCGCCCTCTTTCTTTGCCGTAATTTTGCCTTTGTGCGCGTTGACTATAGTCTGCACCACGGAAAGCCCTATGCCGTGTCCGCCCGTTTCGGAATTTCTTGAAGAATCGTTTCTGTAAAACCTTTCAAACAGAATATCCAGATTGCCGTCCGCTAAGTATGAAGCCCTGTTTTTCACCGTCAGTTGCGTTTTGTTACCCGCCGCGGATAGAGATATGTTCACGGTTTTACCGTCGGAATATTTCAGCGCGTTGTCCAACAGCAGGGATATAATCTGCCTTATCATGTATTCGTCGCCGCAATAGGTGAGGTTGGGTTGGATATCGGCAACAAGTTCCATTCCGCGCGACAGCGCTACCGCGAAAAAGGGTTGAACGGTCTCTTCCGCCGCGTCTGATATGCAAAAGTCGGTGGGATTCAATTTTCTGCCGTCCTCGTCCATGCGCGCAAGAAATACAAGCTTACCCGTAAGTTCGGTCAATCTCGCAACCTGTTCCTTTATATTTGCCGTCCACTCGTTGGCGCCGTCCTGCATCTCCAATACGTCGGTATCCGCGCCTATTATTGTCAGCGGAGTCTTTATTTCATGGCTGGCGTCGGTTATAAACCTCTTTTGCTTTTCGTAACTTTCTGCCACGGGTTTTATTATTTTTCCCGAAAGCACGAACACAAGCACAAATACAAGCACAAGCGAAAGCGCGCTTACCGAAATGCTTGCCAATAGAAAGTCTTTAAAGTTGGTCAGCTCCCGCGTGCAGTCTACAAAAATGTACATAGTGCCCGCTCCGACTTCGGAGGAGCTGTAACGGTAGTTGCCGTAAAACCCCGTGGTTTTGTTGTTTTTAAAAAGTTCTTGCGCGCAGTCTGCGGCTTCCTGCTCGCCAATCGCGGCAATAGCTTTAGTGTTTACATTTATTACTTTCCCGTCCGTTCCCAAAGTTACGGTAAAATACCTCGTTTCGTATTGGGTTTCGGGCGATATGGGCTTGCCGTGCGTTCCGTCGAAGCTTCCTTCGCCCTCTCTGAGTATTGTTATAAGCCCGTCGGCGCTGCTGATCACGTTAGCGTAATTTACGGCGTTGACGGCGCACATTACTATGACCAATACGGCAAAAACCGAGCACATGGCGACTATTATAAATTTCCGCCGAAGTCCCTTTATCATTCGGCATCCTCCAACGCATAACCTATGTTGCGTATTGCCCGTATTTGTACCCTGTCGGAAAGCGCCGCAAGCTTTTTCCGCAGATATGAAACATAAGTCCATACAACGTTTATTTCCGTTTCGCTTTCATATCCCCATATTTTTTCCATAAATGTTTCGGAAGATATCACGTTGGCGGGTTTTTGCATAAGCATTTCAAGCATCTGAAATTCCTTGCCGCCAAGCCTGAACGAACCTTTCGGGGAGGAAAGCTCAAAGGAGGAGCGGTCAAGAGATATATCGGCAAACGAGATAACGTTGTCCGCCTCGCCGCCCTTTCTCCTGAGCATTGCGCGGATGCGTGCAAGAAGTTCTTTCACGTCAAAGGGCTTGCCCAAATAATCGTCGGCCCCGCTGTCAAGCCCCGTCACCCTGTCGTCTATTTCGGATTTCGCGGTCAGTATAAGCACGGGCAAACTCTTGTCCTTTTTGCGCAGTTCTTTCAAAACGCTGATTCCGTCCATTTTGGGCATCATTATATCGAGTATCGCGCCGTCGTAACAGCCGTTCAAAAGATAGTCAAGCGCGTCCTGTCCGTTATATACCGCGTCAACCGAATAATTGTTGTGTTTTAATATCTGAACCAACGCCTTCGAAAGCGCTTTTTCATCCTCTGCAAGCAATAACCGCATAATTTCCCCCTCTTTTCCACCAGTATATTATCCGTAATTTAAACCAACCTTAAAAACAATATAATTATAACATCTATTTTTATATCGGGCAAATTTCTTTCCGATAAATTTGCGAAACACATAAAAATCACACGTTTTACAGATAAACTTGCAATAAAAATCCGAAGTCTTGCAGCGACAATAGACTATCGCCGCTTTTATAGTTGACTTGCGCGCGGATGGGTATTATAATTGAATGTAACGTTAAAACTCACGGCGGAAAAATAGAAGCGGAAAGCGAAGAGGACGAGGGAAGCGTTTTTACGGTAACCCTGCCCGTACAATTACTGAATAATGATTTTTAAGGAGGAACATTTATGCAAAGAGTTTATGATTTTCTGAAAGAAGCGGGGACGTACTTTCTTGCCACGGAAGAAGGCGACCAACCGCGCGTAAGACCGTTCGGTACGGTCAACCTGTTCGACGGCAGACTGTACATACAGACGGGCAGGAAGAAGGAAGTTTCAAAGCAGATTGCCGCCAATAACAAAGCGGAAATTTGCGCAACGGTCGGCGGGGAGTGGATAAGGCTCAGCGGCGAACTTGTCGAGGACGACAGGTTCGAAGCCCGCAAATCCATGCTGGACGCCTATCCCGAACTTCGCTCTATGTACAGCGAGAACGACGGAAACACGCAGGTTTTCTATTTCAAAAACGCAACGGCAACAATATATTCGTTTGACAAACCGCCCGTAACGGTTAAATTTTAAGGCTATGGAATTTAAATCTATTTTAATCAAGGATACCACCAGGGAAGAAAGGATAAAGATAGTAGCGCAATCGCTTGCCGTGTGCGGCGGCGCGTGCGATTTTTGCAACGGCTGCGACAACATAGGCGGCGGCAGTATAGACGGGCTGTACGCTCC
>CAZQNK010000027.1:0-3175 GCA_964594955.1 uncultured Clostridia bacterium
CGGCGGTGATCCCGGGATTTTCCAATATCGCCCGCATTACGTCGCTCTGAACGGACGTCAGCCCGATTTCCTTTTCCTTGATGTTTCTGAAATAAGTGACGGCGTTCCCGAGCTGCACCAATTCGGTCGCCGTCTTGAATTGCGATACTTCTATCATTCCGATACTCCTTGAAACAAAATACTTCGCAAGCGAAATATCGCTTGCGAAGTATATTCTATCACTGTCATAATATCACGTCAACAGAATAGAGGGGAATTTTACATTAAAAATGCGGCATTTTTCTACCGCCGTCAAGCTTATAGGCAAAATCGACCTCGGCGGGATTACGGAGTTCAGCTCATTTTACGTATTACCGTGCCTGTGGGATTTATGGAAAGCGGGAAGCTTCTCCGATTTCCCGTACGGAGCGGGAGAAATTCCAAGCGCAACGCAGTTATGCGCAGCTTATAAGCCGTCAGTTTGCGTCCCAAAAATTGCGCTTCTACTTTTCCCCGCTCTAAAAAGCGGCAAAAATCGGTTAAAATAAGCGCTCCGACAGGAATTGCCCGTTATTAATGCGCCATCAAGCGGTTGAAAGATATTACTTTTTAACCACACTCCTTTTATTGCGGAATAAAATCAACGGGGAGCGCCGCAACTCCATTTGCGCCGCTCCCCGATTCGGAGAAATATGAATATTTTAATACATAGGTATATAGGAAACGGAAGCCGAAATGGTCATCATTATGAATATCATGCACCATGCGATTGCGCCCGTCCATACATTGCCCGTCATCTTGTATATAAGCCTGTTGAATATGGGAAGCAAGAACATCATGACTACAAGCCCGAATACCATGTTCACATACAGCCATACTTCCGTGCCGTTGCCCCAATAGCCATAGTAGGGAGAACCCGTCGTAAAGTAGCAAACATAGTTGATAAGAAGTATAAACGCAAGTCCTATGCTGTTTGCAAGCGCGCCCACAAGCATAACTTTCCACTCCTTCCATCCCTCTGCACCGACGCTGCAATTTACGCGGATTGAGTTGGAGATATAGAATATGAAGATTATGGGCATATATTCCAGCGCCGTGACGAACATTCTTGCATTTAACGGCGCCGCAGATATGAGCATGAACCTGAAATCCTGATGGAAAATCCAATAGCTGAGCTGTACCAGCAGGTAGAATACTCCGAACATAATGAATGCGAGCAGAATGGCTTTAAGAACGTTAAGGAGTACGTCCAACCAATTTTTACCGCTTATTTTAATGGCTTTGAACTTAGACCAATCAAGTTCTACCGAAGTTCCCTTTGCCTTAGCCCTTAAAGTATAGTACAGATTTTCAAGCAAAGTTGTGCCGAAGAACAGAACCAGCCCTATCGCACCGTTTATAGCCGCCCACAGCAGTATTGCGTTGACCATTCGCGCGGGGAATGTGTAAGTAAATACGCTTGCGGAATTGCCCGTGGGGAATATTTCAATAGACAGATTTGCGAGGGGGATATAGTCAAGGCATGCAATTATTGCCGAAAGAATTAAACAGCTCCAGAAAATGACCTTATGCGCAACCGTTTTGTTCTGCGCCGCAACTACGGTCGTTTTGCCCGTGACTGTTTCCATAGGCGAAGCCACTGTCTGTTCCGCCGTAACGGCTTCCGCCGCCGCAACGCCTTCGGAAGCGGCCGCTTCGGAATTTTCGCCGCCGTTGCAATCACATTCGGCTTCTTTCTTGCCGCTCTTTTTTATCGTTGCAAAGAAAGGAGTATTCATAAGCACTCCGCAGAGAGCTATTATGAAGGTGAACGCCGCGGCAAGCGCAAGTCCGTTGGAAAATTCTTTACCGAACCATGTCTGGCTGTATGAATCTATGCCCGAATCCATTCCGAGGGATTCGTCGAAGAAAGATATAGTGTTAGCTATACTCGTAGTATCATACATTTCAAAGCAATGGTTGATTTTTTCGCGGTGAACAACGCGGTATGTGCCGTCCTGCATACTGCCGTAGCCGTAGTCTAAAGTGAGGGTATCATAGCCTTTATTGCCGCCGTTGACTTCATTTATAAATCTGAGCGAAATTACTTCAAACGATGAGGTATCCGTCTGGTAGCGGAATGCGCCTTCGTCGTAATAAGCGTACGACATTGCGGCGTTGCAACGCAGAGTCTTATATTTGTTTGCCGAGGAAACTTTGATATAACCCGATATATAGACGGATTTTATTATGCTTGTTTCATACGAGCTTCCCGCCATATCTGCCGCAAGCGTGCAGACGTTTCCGCCGCCCGCAGAGTGCCCTACCGCACCGAAACGGTTCTTATCGCAGAATTTGAAGTCGTCCGTGTTGTTATAGACATACTGCACGAGATATTCAATGCCGTTGGCGCCAGTGGTAGAAGTTTCCGTAGTGCCGCCCTGACCGCCCGGGTCGATAGTGAATACTACCGCGCCCCTCCTTGAAAGCTCTATTGCATACTGCGCCATCGTCGCCTTTGTACGCGTAAAACCGGGAACCACAAATACGGTAGCGGCAGGAGTTTCTTCCGTGGCCGTTTTGGGAACGTACATTGTGACCGAATACGTCGTATCGTTGGGCATGACGTATTCCGAACCGTTAATTTTACCTTCGTTGTAATACAAAGTCATTTCCCGCGTAAGGGTAAAATCGGAAACTTTGACCGACAACCCCGACGTTTCGAAAAGCATTGCGGAGAAGCTGCACGCGATTATAAGGCAGAAAGCAACGCACATGGTGATAAAACATTTAGCCTTATAGAAAGGTTTTTTAGCCGCAGGCTTTTCTTCCCCGCCCTCTTTTTGAACCTCGCGGGGCGTTATCTCGTAATTGTCCTCTTTATCGCGGAAGAAAGCTATTGCGTTGAGAATAAACGCAGGCAGGGCGACAATGCTCAAAATCCAGCATACGAGATATTTTGTCCGTAATTTTTTATCGAGTTTTACGCCCGTCATTTTTTGTCTTACCGAGGTAATGACAAAGCCGTCGTAAAGGCTTATGAGCGCAAATATCAGGTACATCCAATAAATATAATTATCGAGTGCAAAGGTGCACGCAGCCGCCACAAACCACAATGCGCAGAACACATATAAGCAGACCGACGCGGCATTCATTAATTTTTTCTTTAAGTACATATTTTTCCTCCTTATTCCGCAGTAGAAGCAAGGGAAGCAAC
>CAZQNK010000027.1:3275-19947 GCA_964594955.1 uncultured Clostridia bacterium
TTCTTTAAGTACATATTTTTCCTCCTTATTCCGCAGTAGAAGCAAGGGAAGCAACACCCTCGCCTGCACCGTATTCGGATTGAATCCAACTATAAACAAACTTACAGAAATCCGTATCAGTCAATCTTGCCGCGTAACGTTCAACCGAACCTATTGTAATACCTTCTACGTTTTCAAGAAAGTCAACGCCTTCGACAAGTCCGCCGGTATTCACAAGATTGTCTGTTGACGCCCAACCGACCATTATATCCACGTCGCCGGCTTCCTTGATTTCCGAACATGATTCACCGACTTTTCCGTCATATGCCCGAATAGTTATCGTTACGTAGGATAAATCATAGTTCTGCGCTGCAAGATATGCTTCAAGCTTTTCTTTGAAAGCTGCCATTGTATCTTCATCAAGACCCGATTTTGAATTATCATACCAAGCTACTACAATATTATATGTTGTAGCGGGCTCGGGTTCGGGTTCAGGTTCTTCTTCACTTGCACCGTATTCGGATTGAATCCAACTATAAACAAGCTTACAAAAATCCGTATCAGTCAGTCTTGCCGCGTAACGTTCAACCGAACCTATTGTAATACCTTCTACGTTTTCAAGAAAGTCAACGCCTTCGACAAGTCCGCCGGTATTCACAAGATTGTCTGTTGACGCCCAACCGACCATTATATCCACGTCGCCGGCTTCCTTGATTTCCGAACATGATTCACCGACTTTTCCGTCATATGCCCGAATAGTTATCGTTACGTAGGATAAATCATAGTTCTGCGCTGCAAGATATGCTTCAAGCTTTTCTTTGAAAGCTGCCATTGTATCTTCATCAAGACCCGATTTTGAATTATTATACCAAGCTACTACAATATTATATGTTGTAGCGGGTTCGGGCTCGGGCTCGGGCGTGGGTTCGGGTTCTTCTTCACCGACCGTTACGGTATAGTTGCCGTATTCTTCAAGTATCCAGATAAATGCAAGCTTGCTTAAATCGGTATTCGTGAGCCATGCAGCATAGCGTGAAGTCGTGCCGATCGTTATTCCGCTTACGTTTACGATATAATCAGTGCCTTCCACAAGTTTGCCCGTGCTGTTGATATTAGCCGCCCAGCCGACCATTATATCTACGTCGCCGTCCGCTAATATATCTGCGCACGAGGGCTCAACAGTGCCGTCATACCCCTTGATTGAAATATCAAGCTCGGAAAGATTATATCCCTGCGACGTCAAATATTCTTCAAGCTTTGTCTTAAATTCCGCCATTGTAGCTTCATCGAGGCCCGATTTTGAATTATCATACCAAGCTATTTTCAGTTTGTTGGAAGTTGCCGCCTCGCCCGCATCGGGAAGCGTTATAGACGTGCGCATATCTTCGGGATTGTCGGGCGTGTCGGGCGTGTCCACGGGATCCACAGGCTGCACAACCTCGTTACTGCCGTACTCCGTCTGTATCCAGACAAATATAAGTTTACTGAGTTCCGTACTTGTACATCTTGCGACATAGCGCGATTTATCGCCGATAGTTATCCCGCCCACGTTCTGCAAGAAGTCAACGCCTTCGACAAGTCCGCCGGTATTCACAAGATTTGACGTTGACGACCAACCGAACATAATATCAACGTCGCCGTCCCTTTTTATCGCCGAGCATGTAGTGCCGACGTCGCCTGCATAGCCGCGGATAACGATGTCCATAGTTTCGGGGGTGTAGTTCTGCGTGGTAAGATAATCCTTCATTTTCACTTCGAAGCTATCCATAAAGCTTTGATTGAGGCCCGAAGTTGTTTCTTTATCGTACCAGGCAATTACAAGATCTCTTGTGGGAATAACCGTAAAAGCAGCATAAAGAATAACGGAATCGCTGTTGTTTGCGACATATTCCTTTACGTCATCATAGCGTAAAAGTCCTGCGTTGGGAAGAATGAGGTCTTCGCTGTCCACCCCTTCGGTCCAATCCTCTTTGGGCGACCAACCTTTGAATTGATAGCCCTCTTTTTCGGGTTCGGTTACGACTGCATTGTTAAAGATGTTTACGGTATAAGTGCCGTACAATTCGCCGTCTACCATAAGAGCGACTTGCAAGTCCTTTTCAAAGACTTTGGCGACCGAACATCCCGACAATACAGCCAAACACATAACAATTGCAAGCGCTATTGCCATTAAGTGTTTCTTCATGTTTTTCCTCCTGATTTTTAATTAATAAATTTTATTTGCTTTGATTTTAATAGCCGAATACCGTTGTATATGCAACGTTTTTAAGATAATCCGCGACAGCCGCGTCCAGCCCTTCGGAATAAGCGGAAATTCTCGGATCGCAATCAAGTATAGCAGCAACATGTACGCATGCCGACAGGAACGCGCCGATATACGAAGGATGTTTGTTGTCGGAATAATACAGGTTGTAGTTATTATCGGCCGTGCCTGACTTCAGCATATCGGGGTATTGGGTATAAACGGTACTGAAAGCCGCGCCCACGTTGGAAACCTTGACGCCCATTGTATCCGCCGCCCGTTTATATGCCGCCCGCAGCTGCGCTTCCATTTCGGGAATAGTTATATTTCTGCTTGTTGCCTCGTCAATATATCCCCAAGTGGAATACAAATAAATTGCGCAATCCGTCTGGGTTTCATTGATTCTTTTTTGCAGAGCCTGCGCACCCGATAAAAATGCGTCGTAATTATTCAAGGGGCGTGTGCTCTGTTCCTGCAAAACCACTGCGTCGTAATCGCTGTTTGAGGTGAGTTTCTGTTCTACCTTTGCGCCGTATTCGTCGGCGGGGTCTGCAAATTGAGTCAACTTATAAGAGCTTTGGGTTACGGAATCCACTTCTACAAGCTCGCCCGCGGCCGTAGCTATTTTGCCGAACAGGGCGGGTATGTCGCTATAAAATGTAAAACTGTTGCCGATAAAAAGCACTTTCGTGACTTTTGTCTTCCAGATAACGGGCGAGCCGTTGATATAGTGCCAATATAAACCCGAAGTTGCGGGTTCTTTTTCCGAATACACATATACTTTCGCGCCGTCCGCTACGGTCACCTTTGACAGGGCGAATACCTGCGCGCTTTCGGGGAAGGCATTTGAGCCTACGGAAGTTACGCTTTCGGGCAATATAACCGACTTCGCCGCACAGTTCGTAAAGGCGTTACTGCCCACGCTTGTTACGCCGTCTGCAATGACGATGTCGGTAATCCTTCCCGATTTGCCGTACCAGGGAGCGTCCTTTGCCGAACCGAAGTCGCGCATCTTGCCGTTGCCCTCTATATTCAAAATAAAGCCGTATTTGCCGTTATCTTCAAAACTTGCCGTAACGCTACCGCCGTCTGCGGAAACATCCCAGCTTGTAGCTTCTTCGGACGAACAAGCGCCGAACAATACCGCAGAAAACATACAAACAGCAAGCAACAGCGCAGTGACTATCTTAAAAAATAATTTTCCGTTCATACATCCTCTCCCTCGGTTAGTATTTTCGGCAGGCAGCCTTAGGCTGCCTGCCCTTTTGTTGTGGGGGACACAACAAATACGCATGGTTTTATAAAATTTTATTTATTTTGCAAGCTTTGCGACGCCCGTTTTGACAGCGGCCTCGGAAACGGCTTTCGCAACCGCCTCGTGCGCGCGCTTATCGTACGCATAGGGAAGAATATATTCGGGCGTGAGCTCTTCATCGGAAACGCAGGAAGCAATGCCCCTTGCCGCCGCCATCATCATTTCGGTATTGACGGTCGTAGCCCTTACGTCGAGCGCGCCTCGGAACAATCCGGGGAATACAAGCACGTTGTTAATCTGGTTGGGATATTCCGAAGAACCCGTGCCGACAATATACGCGCCCGCTTCCTTTGCGTCGTTGGGATTGATTTCGGGAACGGGGTTTGCGCAGGTGAAAAGTATAGGTTTATCGGCCATGACGCGCACCATATCTTTTGTAACGCAGTTTGCAACGGAAACGCCGACAAGTACGTCTGCGCCCTTCATGGCGTCTGTAAGAGTACCCGTAAGTTTATTGCGGTTTGTAACCTTTGCTATCTCCTGCTGGGCGGGATTGACCGTGGTGTCGCCCTCGCAGATAATTCCGCGTCTGCCGCACATTATTACGTCCTTAACGCCCAACTCCATAAGGAATTTACCTATTGCAATACCCGCCGCGCCGGGGCCGTTTATGACAACCTTAATTTGATCTATTTTCTTACCCGTTATCCTGAGCGCATTTAAGAGCGCAGCCGCCGTAACGATAGCCGTTCCGTGCTGGTCGTCATGAAATACGGGGATATCCAAATCGGCTTTGAGCCTTGTTTCTATCTCAAAACATCTGGGAGCGGAAATATCTTCAAGATTTATTCCGCCGAAAGAACCCGATAAAAGCTCTATCGTCCTGATTATTTCTTCGGTATCCTTCGACTTGATGCAGAGTGGATATGCGTCAACTCCGCCGAAAGCCTTGAAAAGGGCGCACTTGCCTTCCATTACGGGCATGCCCGCTTCGGGTCCGATGTCGCCCAGCCCCAACACCGCGGTTCCGTCCGTGATGACGGGAACGGTATTCCAGCGGCGGGTGAGGTCAAAACTTTTTTCCACGTCCTCATGTATAGCCATGCAAGGTTCTGCGACGCCGGGCGTATACGCAAGAGACAGATCTTCACGGCTGCCGACGGGCACTCGGACAGCCGTTTCAATTTTACCTTTCCATTCGCCATGCTTTTTAAGCGATTCTTCTCTGTAATTCATAATAACTCCTTTTTTGTAAGAAAATTTCTTTTCTTATTATTTTCTTTCATTTCCTTTACATTATATATCCAAAATGCTATAATGTAAAATAATAATTAAATATCACAGTCATATCTAAAACGCATACCTGAGAGGGAACGATTATGAATTACGAATATTACAAAATGTTTTATTACGTCGGAAAGCACCAAAACATAACGAAAGCCGCCGCAGAAATGTACATCAGCCAGCCCGCGGTGACGCGCGCCATCCAAAATTTGGAAAGCGAACTCGGTTGCAGGCTTTTCACGCGCAATAAGTCGGGGGTGGAATTTACGCAGGAGGGCAAGACGCTTTTTGAATACGTCAGCATAGCGTACAGCCACCTTATTAAGGGAGAGGACGAAGTAAGACGGGCGATCAGCGTGGAAACGGGCACAATATACATAGGCGCGTCCATAACGTCTTTGCATGAGTTTTTGTTCTCCTTTTTAAACATTTTCCGCGAAAAACATCCGAGGGCAAAGCTGAAAATAACAACGGGTTCCAACAACGGTATTGTTGAAAAATTAAAAAACGGTACCGTTGATTTAGCCTTTGTTTCCACGCCGTGCAACGCTTCGAAAGCGCTTAATTCAATTACGGTGTGCAAATTCAACGATATTTTGATTGCGGGCAACAGGTTTTCCGAGCTGAAAAACAGTCCGCTGGATTTAAAAGAACTTGTAAATTACCCGGTGGTAAGCCTTAGGCGAAGTATGCAATTAAGACAATTTCTGGACGAAATTTTTACGCAGAACGACCTTATTATAACGCCGGATATAGAGGTGGACGGGGCGGGACTGCTTGTGCCCATGATAAGCCATAACTTCGGGCTGGGATTCGTACCGCAGGAAATGGCTGAAGCCGCCATTTCAAGAGGGGAAGTTTTTAAAGTGCCGCTTATACAGGAAATTCCGGAAAGACAGATTTTAATGGTGACCGACCCCCGCCACCCGCACACGAACGCCTCCCGCGAGCTGCATAAGATGGTTTCCGAATACGTCAAAACGCACGGGATTTGCAAGCAGAAAAACAGACTGATTTAAAGCGCCGCCGCAGGGTTACCTGCGGCGGCGCTTTAAACGGAAGAAATATTATAATTATCTATTGTACTTTTCGTTGTAATTTGCAATACATTTACGTATAATTTCAATCGCCTCGTACTTATGGCAAATTTCCTTTACGGTAGTCACCTTATGTTCAAGCATTTTATATACCTCGAAGAAGTGCATCATCTCTTCAAATATATGCTTGGGCAGCTCCTTTATGTCATAGTAGTGCTTGTAATTGGGGTCGCCCGTGGGAACGGCTATTATCTTTTCATCCAAATCTCCGCTGTCAACCATCTTGATAACCCCGATTGGCATACACGTGACGAGAGTCATGGGGTATATAGACTCGTTACAGAGCACAAGCACGTCCAAAGGATCGCCGTCGTCGGCA
Source organism: uncultured Clostridia bacterium (assembly GCA_964594955.1). GTDB lineage: Bacteria > Bacillota > Clostridia > Christensenellales > Borkfalkiaceae > Coproplasma. The sequence goes on from CAZQNK010000027.1 coordinate 9,452, forward strand.
AGCGTGCGCGGAATAAAACCGTAATTCGACGGATAAACGGTTGAGGTGTATAACACCCTGTCCAGACGCAAAAGCCCCGTTTCTTTATCTAATTCATACTTGGCTTTGCACCCTTTGGGGATTTCAATAAGGGCTTCGAAGTTGTTTTCGGTTATTCTTTCCTTGTTTATGTCGTGCCAGATATTCATTTGTGCCTCCTGAATGGTACTTTTATTATACCATTGTTTTCGTCAATGTAAAATAATAAATTTTAATATTAATCATATCAAAAACGCATATCTTAACAATGTTGATATAATTATTTATGCTATCGGTTGTAATTTTTAAGAACTTCGATTTAAGTAAGGAGCGGTGTTTCAAAAATGCTCGTCTTTTCGCTTTTTGCCATATATATCTCCTTAATCCGAAACTTTAAATTCGTAGCGTATATAATGTTTTTTTTCTTTGTTTGCCGTAAGTATAGGCGCGTCAAAACCATCGATATTTATAGCGTTGGGAAAATACTGCGGTTCAAGACAAAAACCGTCCCTCGGCTGATACTCGCGCGTTTTTCCTATTCCCTTTAAAAAATTACCTGTATATAACTGCAACCCCGGCAAATCGGTATATAAATCAAGCTTTAATCCGCTTGACGCATTATAAGCCGTTGCCGCGTGCCCGCTTTTTAAAATGTAATTATGGTCGTATCCGCCTGCCGATTTTAACTGTTCGTTATCGCAATCGATTTTAACGCCTATTGGGGTTGGTCTGGTAAAATCAAACGGCGTACCCGCAACGTAAGCCGTTTCGCCCGTAGCAATACGATCTCCGTCTGAAAGCGTTATTTTTTCGGCGTTGATTTTCAGAACCGTATCTGAAATATTGCCGCAGTCCTCGCCGTTAAGATTAAAATAGGCATGACAAGTAGGCGACCATAAAGTATCTTTATCGCTCAATGCCGAATAACGGATTTCAAGCGTTTTGTTTTTCAGTTCGTATTCAACAACAAACGTAAGATTGCCCGGGAAACCCATATCCCCGTCCGAACTTAACAGCGTTAACCGCAGAATATCCCCGCACGTTTCAGCTTTAAACAGCCTTTCGTCGAACCCGTTTACGCCGCCGTGATTGCAGTTTTTTCCGTCATTCGGGGGGATATTATATCTCGTACCGCTTAAAACAAATTGGGAGTTTTTAATTCTGTTGGCAACCCTGCCGATAGTTGCGCCGCAGTACGTTCCGCTTTGCAACCGTTCTTTAATCGTAGAATAACCGAGAGCGACGTCCTTTATCCCTTGTTTTGTATGAACGCGGATATACTGTACTGCCGCACCTAAATCGGTTATTCCCGCTTCGATGCCGTCACCGTGCAGAACGTATAAATAGCAATCTTGCCCGTCGTAGTTGTCAAAAAATATCTTATCTGTCATTTTAATTAAATTCTGATTTGCGGTTTGTCGTTCCGCCCGTCTTGCAGGTCTCGGTAAGCGGAAGAACTTCGGGGTCGCCGTAAACTGTTGCGGACGACGAGAACACAATTTTTTTGCAGTTGTGCTCTCTCATCTTCCCGGTTAAAACCAGAGTTCCGTAAAGATTGTTATTGTAATACTCTATGGGCTTTGCGCAGGATTCGCCTACGGCTTTAAGCCCGGCAAAATGAATTACCCGGTCTATCTTATGTTCGGTAAAAATTTTATCCAGAAGCGCGGCGTCGCGGACGTCGCCTTCGTACAGCGCAACGCTTTTGCCCGTAATCTCCTGCACTCTTTTTATGCTTTCGGGCGAGGAATTATAGAAGTTATCAATAACTACAACCTCGTAGCCCTTATTTAATAATTCAACGCAGGTGTGGCTGCCGATGTAGCCCGCACCGCCCGTTACGAGAATTTTCATATCAACCTCAATCAAAGTTTCGTTATCGTTATACCGTCGGAGATATCCGCACTGTAACATGCCGCGCGATATCCCGTTGACTTTTCGTATTTTCTGCAAACGTAATCTTTAAAATCTTCAACGGCTTGGGTTTTGACTACCGAAATCGTACAACCGCCGAAGCCGCCGCCCGTCATCCGTGAGCCCAGACATTGGGGATGGCTTTGCGCCGCTTTTACAAGCGCGTCCAGCTCTTTACCCGTCACTTCGTATAAAACATTAAGTGAATTATGCGATTCGTTCAACAAGTTTCCGAGGGCAACCATATCCCCCGATTTCATGGCCGACCCGGCTAACCGAACGCGTTCACACTCTTCCACGATATGTTTCGTTCTGCACCTCACGCGGGCAGGCAAATACTTTGCAAGCTTTTCCAACTGCTCCGCAGTAAGATCGGCAAGGCAGGAAATTTTTTCGTAAGACTGTAAAATAGAAAGCGCTTCCTCCGTTTCCGCGCGGCGTTCGTTGTACTTGCTTTCGATAAGACTGTGCGGCTTGTTGCAATTAATGATTACAAGTGAACAATCTCCGAGCTTAACCGGCACGTATTCGCAGGCAAGCGTCTTGCAATCAAGCAGCATTGCGTGTCCCTTTTTGCCGCAAGCCGAAGCGTACTGGTCCATAATTCCGCAGTTGACGCCCACAAAATCCCGCTCGGCGCGCTGTGCGAGAAGGGCAACTTTAACGGGGTCGAACTGCTCACCCGCGACAGTTGCAAGGGCGGCAATGGTTGAAACTTCAATCGCCGCCGACGAGGAAAGTCCGCTTCCGAACGGAACGGTACATTCCTGCACCATATCGCACCCGACAAGCTTGTGCCCCTCATTCTTCCACATAAGCGCACTGCCCGCCTGATAATTGCCGTACTTTAAACTGCGGCCGCTTTCAAGGTCTTCAATATCCAGCGTTACTTTGTCGGGGAGAGTAGCCCAGGACAAATTTATTTTGTTCGTTCCGTTGGGACGGACGTATACGGTATTACACATCGACAGCGCGGCGGGCAACACTTTGCCCCCGCAATAGTCCACGTGTTCACCTATAATATTCACCCTGCCCGCGGCAGTTATTTTATACTCATAATCTTTTTCGTTTAACATTTTATACCTCTATTGAAAGCTCAGTCGCGCAAAATGCAAGTAAGATGAGGATTTTTGAGCGGAGTTTACTAACGGCAAATGACCCGTGAAAAAACGCAAGGCCGACGCGGCAGTTTGCAATGAAAGCGCTTTCAAACTTCAAAACCTAAATCGTTTAAGAATTCAACCGTTTGCTTTTTATCCTTGAACACCGCAGTGTTTTCAAGTATTCTGTTGCAGATACTGCCCAGTTCCCTTTGCATTGCCTGATGCACGTTGCCGCCTATTTCCTTAACTTCATCGTAAATCAGCTTAAACGCGGCATATTCAGGGGGCAACGGTTTTTCTGCCTCAATTGTTTTCTCTATTTCCAGAAGCTCCGCTTCAAGTCTGCCGGGGAGAATAAACAGTCCCTGCGCCTCGATAAGTCCTATGCTTTCCTTCTTTATAACGTGGTATTCGGGGTGAGCGTGGAATACTCCGTCGGGAAATTCGTCAGAAGTTACGTTGCTTCTTAAAATCACGCTCATTTCGTAGCCGCGCGCCGTCTTTATGACCGTAGGGCTTACGGCGTTGTGTTCGTTATCTTCCTTTACCCACTTTTCGCGTATAGCCTCGCATATATCCGTTATCGAATTGCGGTTTTTGGAAATAACGCGTATTACCGTTCCCGCCCAGTCCACTACTTCTGCAACCGCGTCGGGATAGCGTTTGTTTCTGAGCGAATAAACGCAGCCCGCTTTCTGCATAGGCAGAACTTCACCGCCTCCCTGATAATGGTCGTGGGCAAGAACGCTTCCGCCTATTCCCGGCAGAGGCGCGTTACAGCCTATGAAATAGTGGGGGAACGTATCCACGAAATCCATTAACTTTACGAACGTGCTTTTGTCAACGTGCATAGGAATATGTTCGCAGTTCACCGCTATTCCGTGTTCGCGGAAATAGCCATAAGGCGAATACTGCCAGAACCAGCGCTGCGAGTCCAGCATTAAATCAACCGTGCGCAGCGTGCGTTTCGCTCTGCCGCCGAAGCCCTCGTTTTCGCGGCAGATTACGCACTTGGCAAATCCGCCGTCGACCGAGTTCCCCGCAACCGCTTTTTTCGGGTCGCGGAATTCGGGCTTCGCTTTGTTAATGGTTATTATAAGTCCCTCCGCTTCGAAACGCGGATTCTTATCAAGTACGGCTTTTTTAATGTAATTGTTTTTTACGCAATAACCGTAAAACCAGTCCGTTGCCTTTTTCGTACTTTGCTTACACAGAGCCTGAAATTTTGTGTTCACCGCGCTCGGCAAGAGGCTTAAAGCTCCGTAAATCTTATCCTCTGTTTCCGCCGTAATCTCATCTGAATTTTCAAGAATTTCAAGCACTGCGTTTCTTGCATACAGCGCGTCACAAGGCGAAAGTTCAAGATTTTCAAGCGCGTAATTGACATAGCTTTGCGCTTGCTCCAAAATGTTATCCAATCAGCGCAACCTCCCCACTGCCTTCAAGTTTACCGTCCGTTGCCTTTACCGTAACGGATTTTCCCGTTGCCTTGACAACGGCCAAAGCCTCACCGTAATATGTGTCCGTCTTGCCGCCGTTATATAAAAGCTTGTTGAAAGGACAGGCGTTCCCGACAGCAAGCAATTCGCCGCCCGCGACGGAAACATCTAAAATTCCCCTTTCAAGCGGTTTAACCGTACCGTTTTTGTCGGTATATTTCAGGCGCACGAAGCAGACCTCGCCCGCCTTGACCTCTGTCTTTTCGGGAACAACAGAAAGAATTGTTTCATTTTCCGCAGTCTTTAACGAGTTGCGGGAAAGCTCCTTGCCGTTCTTATCCTTGTTTACCGCCGTAATTTCTCCGCCTTTGTATTTAACTTTGAAATTGAAACGGCAGTTATTCTTAAACTTCTTTTTGCCGACTTTTTTGCCGTTTATATACAATTCTACTATCGGCGCGCGGGAATATACTTCAACCATTGCCTTTTTACCGTCAAGGCCGTTCCACGACCAGGACGGAATTGCGTTTGAAAACTTCCATGCGGACGGCGAATGTTTTTCATTTGTATGGCTTACGGGCACGACAGCTATCTGCGGTTTATCCGTAAGCCCGAACGCAACCTGAGTATAAAGCGCTTCGCCTAAGGGATTACCTATTAAATCCACTCTTCCGCTTCCTGCGGTGACCCAGCCGACGTTATGTTTGAAGTCGGGCGCGTACTCCTTATATTCCCAGCTTCCTACGCCGACTTCGCCGAGGTAATCCATGCCCGCCCACACGAAGTCGCCTATCAATGCGGGATTTTTCTTTGCAAATTCCCAGAACGCATATGCGTCCGAACAGAACGTTTCGCTGCCGAGTATTATACGTTCGGGATATTTCTTTATATCGTGTTTATAACGTTTAATTCCGTAATTGTAACCCGCAACGTCCATTACAGCGTAACAGTCGCGCGTCTTTTTATCACAGCCGGGGAGCTTTGCCATAGTCTTCATAAACTTATCGCCGAACAAGCCTGCAAGGTTATTGAAGAATTCGCTTCCCACCTTCTTATTGGGGTTTTTCTCCGCCTTCTTGTCGCTGTACTGTCCGAAGCCGAGCGCGTAAAGATAGTTGAAGAAAATGTTTACGCCCGTCGTTACGGGGCGGTCGGGGTCGTTTTCCTTGCATACAGCTTTCATATTCTTGAAAAGCTCTATGCCGCGCTCCTCCCCCGTTTCCGCAACTTCGTTGCCGAGCGAATACATAATGACCGACGGATGGTTATAGTCCTTATCAACCATATCCTTTATGTCGCGGGCGTACCAGTCCTCGATATAGGAAGCGTAGTCGTAACGGTTTTTATGGATATACCACATATCGCAGTATTCATCCATAACTAACATACCGAGCTTGTCGCATGCGTCTAAAAGCGATTTTGCGCAAGGGTTATGCGCCGAACGGATTGCGTTGTAGCCGTTTTCTTTTAATATTCTGACTTTTCGCTCCTCGGCCTCGGGATAGCTTCTCGCGCCGAGAATACCGTTATCGCTGTGAATACACGCACCGCGGATTATTACTCTTTCACCGTTTATGCAAAGTCCGTCGGTATGGTCGCATGTAAGCGTTCTTATACCGAAAGTATGAACCTGTTCGTCACTCTCATATTTAACGCGGCAGGTATATAGTTCGGGCGAATCCACAGACCAGAATTTTGCGTCGGGCACTTCGAGGGCAAACACAGCGTTACCGTCTTTTTGTCCGTTGGTCATAGATACTATTTCTTCGCCGTCCTTTTCTATGCAAACGGTTATGTCGCCCACGCCCGTTGTATTTACCAGAACTTCCACAACGGCGGGATAGAGCGACAGCGTGCGTATTTTTACTCCGTTTAAGGTTATTCTCTTTTTATTGCCGACGAACATATTCACGGAGCGGTATATGCCCGCGCCCGAATACCAGCGGCTGTTGGGCTGATCGGCATTTTTCGCAATTACGCGCATTTCGTTCTCTTCGCCGTATTTTAAAAATTTATCGGCGGTTACGTAAAAGTTAGTATAGCCGTAGGGACGGTATACAGCCTTTACGCCGTTTATATATACTTCGGCGTTATGATAAACGCCCTCGAATTCGAATATTACGTTCTTATCTTTATAGTCCTCGGGTACGGTAAAAATCTTTTTATACTCGTAATCACAGCCGAGAAACCAACCCGTGTTTACGCCGGCTTCTGCGTCGGGCGAACGCTTTTCATATATTGCCGCGTCGTGCGGCAAGGTTACGGGCTTCCATTCCTCATCCGTATTTAAGTGTCTGTATTCCCAGTTTTCGTTAAAATTTAAGTTAATCATCATTATAACCCCGTTATAATCATTCGTGGCGGCGGGCGCAAGCACCCACCGCCCCGAGGAGGAGAAAAGTTCCTTTAATTTACAACAAATTAACTTTATTGCATAATTTACAGCTGAAGCTTCAACTAATTGTCAAGTCCCTCAGTAATGGCCATTTCGTCTGAATATCGTGTTTATCTGAATCTGAAATCATTTGTTTAAGCCCTTCGGACGACATTTCGTAACCGATGTTATAATACGTTGTGTCGTCGGTGGTGTCTATCGTAGGTACTTCAACGTTTAAAAACGTATTTACAATACCCGCCCGGCTAAACAAAAGAGCGGTTAAGAATACGGCTAACGAAAGCGCTACGCACATTACGGCGGTAAGTCCGCGCCAAAGCTTAACCTTTTGCATCAATTTTCGCATCTTTTCCTCCTCTTATTTCAGGCTTATCGCTTTTGTTTGGTTAGATTTTAACATTTTTTGTAAACAATTACAAGAATTCATTTTACAGATTATGGACATTTTTTTACTTTTTACTATTGACATAACGGTCGGCGGGATGTAGAATAAGTTTATAGGAGGAATGTTTTGAAAGCTAACAGAGAACAATGGCAATACAGCCACAATGCAAAAGTCTGGACGGGCAGATACCGCAATTCGCATAATATGCCTCACTGGCATTACGATTGCGAGCTTTTATTCGTTGAAAACGGAAGTCTGGATATTTTCTGCAACCGGAAAACGTACAGGGTTAACGCGGGACAGGCGTTTTTTATCGACAGCGAGCAAGTGCATTATATGCACGCCGTTTCACCCGACACTGTTATCAAATTGATTATTTTCGATTACAATATTATAAAACCGTTTGCCCAAAAGCTTGTTTTAAGCTCTCCCCTGCTTTCGCAAGATTATGCAATCACGGATTTGTATAATAAGATTACGCAGGAATTCAGCGAAAACCGGGATTTTTACGGCTTTTGCGTTTCTTATCTTGTCTCGCTTTTCATGATACGTATTTTCCGCAACGAAGCAACTTTACCCAAAGAAAAACCCGCCCGTTCGATTGAGCGGTTTAAAAATCTTTTAACTAAAATAGACGAAAACTGCGAATACTACGATTTAAATACCGCGGCAAGCGATATGGGAATGAATTCCGCCTACTTTTCCCGACTTTTTCATAAACTGACGGGGATAACTTTTTCCCAGTATTTAAACTACGTCAGGTGCGAACACATCGTGGAACTGTTAAAGGCCGAACCGGACACGCCGATAACGGAAATTTCCCTGCGCTGCGGGTTCGCTACTATCCGCAATTTTAATAGAATTTTCAAAGAATTTACAGGCTTCACGCCCAAAAACATGCCCAAAGATTTTATTATGAAAGAAAACTTTACAAACCTCAACGAGAGCAGCGCCAACCCGACCTCCGCCGAAAGCGAACTGTTGGAATCTTCAGACGATTAAATAATTTATTTTAAAGGCTATGCCGTCTGATAAAATGCGGCGTAGCCGAGCTTAACTTCTGTGTTCGGAATGGAAACAGGCGGATCCTCGTCGCCATCGTCACCGGAATGATATATAAACGGCTTAAAGCCGATTATAACAACCTCTTCCGCCAATAAAATCGCAAGAATGAGATTTTAGCGAAAGAAGAGCAACCGACGTTTAAATTCAAGCGCTTGGAGCTTTTGAAACGGTCTTAAACGGATTTTTATACAGGAAAAACTTGGATATTTACGTTACGGGAAGTACTCTAAATTTTTATCTTTTGGGGAGTGCAAAAGTTGAAGATCACCGAATAGAACTAAATATTGTGTTTTATAATTTTTTTACACTATATCTTGTGTCGGTTGATTTTGGTTACTTCCTTTGACTCCATCATTCGTTGGTTCGAATCACTTCGCCCCAGCCAGCGTCGCGGCAAAGCGACTTTTTTGACAGGTTTTCAATAGAAAACCTGTCATTTTTTACGCTTGCCGCTCCTTTTTCGGCGAAAATTTTTGCTTTGCAAATCTTTTCGCCGAGTGCTTTTGTTGATTTTTACCCCAATTTGGGAGTTTTTTGGGAGCTGGGCGCAGATTTTTGGGGACTAATTTGGGGACTAAACGAGGTTATTCTTCCTCGAACTCCCAACTTAAATAGTCCACCTTTTCGGCTTCTTTCAACATAAACTCGTCAGAGTAGTGCGTGTAAACGGTCGTCGTTACCGTTCCGCTTAAACTGTGTCCCGCCCAAAGGCTTACGACTTCGCTTAAAACTCCGCTCTCCTTGCAACGGCTGATAAACGTGTGTCTTAACTCGTGAGAGTGGTGTTCGGGGAACAATCTTTTCATTGCCGTCTGCAAACTGTTCACGTTTACGTTCTTCGCCCTTTCAAAGTCTATATACGGCAATACCCGTTTCATCATCGGCGTAAACGGAATTTTGCGTTTGACAACGTTCTTTCCCATACGCTCTTTGCTCGTTTCGCATTCGAGCCACGTTCCGTCAATTACGTTCAGGCTTGCAAGTTCGCTTCGGCGAAGTCCCGTGTAAATAAGCACGAGAAAGGCGTGAGAAATGTCTTTTTTGAGGTTTGCAAGGCAATAGTTGACCAGCCGTTTCTCTTCCTCGTAGGTGAACGCAACCCCACTCTTGCTTTCGTAGTTCGGCACTACCACCTTTTTCATCGGCGTGGGGATGCCGTAGTCGTCGGCTATCATATCGAAGATACAGCGAAGTAGCAAGAACAGCTTGTGTGCCATTCGTAGCGTGCCTTTATCAACGTAGGTCAATAGAAAATCTTGCAAAGTGCTACGGTCGATTTCTTTCGCAGTCATCTCTCCAAACTTAGGAAGTACGTCGCGGCCCAGCATACGCACGTATTCCTTGTAGGTCGATTCCTTCGTCGTAACCTTTTTTATTTTCAGCCACTCGTCGGCGTAGTCGGCAAACGTCTTTTCCTTCTTTTTGGACTTTTTCGGATCCTCCTTATGATTGAGTCTGTCAATAAATTTTTGTTTTAGTTTTGTTAAATCTTTGGACGAAACTTCGATGTCTATCCCCTGCCTGTGAAAGCGCGCCTCGTACACGCCGTCCGCTCTTAAACGGTAGTGAATAATCATATCGTTCGCCGCAAAAATATTTCTGTATGCTGTCGGCATAAGTAAAATATCCTGTTTTGAAAATTTCAGCCCATTCCGACGATTTTCAACCTTACTCTTTTTTGTTTTGGGGAGAACCGCCAGCACTTGCTCGTATAACTCGTTTTGCCTTTTCATCGTATCGAGCAACTGTTTGACAGTATCTTCCGTAAGTACTGTATTGGTTTGTTCGTTCAATTACCTTATTCAGACTTATCTTACGGAATTACTCCGCGTCCTTATCGCTTTGAATACTATGTTCTCTCTCCATCGCATTTCCTCCTCTCGTCGCGGCAAAGCCTTTGCGCCCGCCGCAAAATTCTTTTGCGGCTTGACCTTTCAGCTTGCCGCTCCTCTTCGTGAAAAAATACTTCGTCTTTTTTCACGAGAGCTATTGTTTATATTGTTCTTTTAACGCAGCCCAGCCCGTGTAAATGAGCTGGACTTTTGTTATGCGGTTCTCTTTGAGAAACTTGTTCAGTCCCTCAAAGTCCGCCCTGTTCATAGACGTTCCCCACACGGCGTGTGCCGCCTTGCGTTCGTCCTTGTGCTTTTCTTCGTAACGCTTGTCAATTTTCGATT
>CAZQNK010000028.1:0-13418 GCA_964594955.1 uncultured Clostridia bacterium
ATGAGTTTGGTGGATAACCATATTTTCTATATTTTGCCTACGATGGTTTACAGCGGATTGCTTGTGTTCACAAGCGGCAAAAAGAACCGCTCTTAAAGTCTGCGGCTGCGCTTTCCGCAGCCGTTTTTCATTGTTTTTAATTTTCATTTATTTTGAACCGCTTTTGACGCACGTTACGCATGTTTCCGTAAAACGCGTAAGGGGCAGTCTTTTTTGCGGCGGAAACGTTATCCTATGCTGTAAAAAATATACATCGGTTAATTTTGTAACTTTTTGTCGAAAACATTTTGTTTTTTATAGATTAAGTGATATAATCAATAAGTATTGTATTACTTAATATCAAGCAACTAAAAATCAGGAGTAAAAAATGTCACAGATTCTTTTTGAAGGAACCGCCGAACAGCATGAAGCGCTTATGCAATGTATAAACGCCCACCGCGGCGAAAAAGGCGCGTTAATGCCCGTTCTTCACGGAGCACAGGATATCTACGGATATCTTCCGTCGGAAGTCCAGACGGTCATAGCAGAGGAGCTGAACGTCCCTCTTGCCGAAGTTTACGGTGTAGCAACATTTTATTCGCAGTTTTCTTTGATGCCCAAGGGCAGACATAAGATAAGCGTTTGCCTCGGCACGGCGTGCTACGTCAAGGGCTCCGACAAGGTGTTGGATGCCATAGAGCATGAACTGAGAATATCTTGCGGGGAGTGCACTCCCGACAGAAATTTCTCTATAGACAGTTGTCGTTGCGTAGGCGCGTGCGGTCTTGCGCCCGTAATGATAATCGACGGCGAGGTTTACGGCAGGCTTAAAGCTTCCGACGTAAAGGGAATCCTCGACAAATACATAAAGGAGTAAGGGCGGCGTTATGACAGTTGAACAGCTTAAACAAATTGCGGCTGAAAAAGCCGACCTCATAAACGTAAGGCGCATCGTCCGCGAACAGGCGGAAAAACTTGCGCAGAATACGGGTTACAGAAAGCAGGTGCTCGTCTGCGGCGGTACGGGCTGTACTTCGTCGCACTCCCTGCAAGTTATCGAACAGCTTGAAAAGAGCTTTGAAGAACTCGGCATAGACGATATTCTTATCGTAAAGACGGGTTGTTTCGGGCTTTGTGCGCTCGGGCCTATAATGATAGTTTATCCCGAGGGCGCGTTCTATTCGCGGATGACCCCCGAACACGCAAAGACGGTTGCCGAAAAGCACCTTGTCAAGGGCGGCGAGATTGTAAAGGAACTTCTCTACGCCGACACCGTTCACGAGGACGGCAGCGTAATCCCCTTTGCGGAGATCCCCTTCTATAAACATCAGCTTCGTATAGCCCTCAGAAACTGCGGCGTAATCGCGGCGGAAAGCATCGAAGAAGCTATTGCGGCGGGCGACTATTCCGCGCTTGCGAAAGTGCTCTTCGAAATGACTCCCGACGAAGTCATATCCGAATTAAAAGCGGCGGGACTGCGCGGCAGGGGCGGCGCGGGCTTCCCCACGGGTCTTAAATGGCAGTTCACCAAAGAGGCGAAGGGCGATATAAAATACGTCTGCTGTAACGCCGACGAGGGCGACCCCGGTGCGTTCATGGACAGGTCGGTTCTCGAAGGCGACCCCCACACCGTGCTCGAAGCAATGACAATCGCGGGCTACACGGTAGGCGCGCAGGAGGGCTACATATACGTCCGCGCGGAGTATCCCATCGCGGTAGAACGTCTGAACATAGCCATCAAACAGGCTAGGGAGTACGGACTTCTCGGCAAAAATATTTTAGGCAGCGGATTCGATTTCGATATCCATATACGTCTCGGCGCGGGCGCGTTCGTCTGCGGCGAAGAAACCGCGCTTATGGCGAGCATAGAGGGCCGACGCGGCGAACCCAGACCCCGTCCTCCCTTCTCGGCGCAGTGCGGCGTGTTCCAAAAACCCACCGTTCTGAACAACGTTGAAACCTGGGCAAGCGTCGCGCCCATTATCTTAAAGGGTTCCGCATGGTTCTCTTCGATAGGAACCGAAAAGAGCAAGGGAACCAAGGTGTTTGCCGTAGGCGGCAAGATACACAACGTGGGACTCGTTGAAGTGCCCATGGGCACCACGCTCCGCACCATTATTTACGATATAGGCGGCGGTATTCCCGACGGAAAGGCTTTCAAAGCCGCGCAGACGGGCGGCCCTTCGGGCGGCTGTATTCCCGCCAAATATATAGATATAGGCATGGATTTCGATAATCTCATTGCAATCGGCTCGATGATGGGCTCGGGCGGACTTATCGTAATGGACGAGGACACCTGCATGGTGGATATCGCCAAATTCTACCTTGAATTTACCGCAGACGAAAGCTGCGGAAAGTGCGTTCCCTGCCGCATAGGCACAAAGCGCCTTCTTGAAATACTTACAAAGATTTGCGACGGCAACGGCGAACCCGATGACCTTGAAAAAATTAAGGAAATCGCGGACCATATGAAGAGTTCGTCGCTGTGCGCGCTCGGACAGTCCGCGCCCAATCCGGTGCTTTCGGCTATGGAGCATTTCGGCGACGAATACAGGGCGCATATATACGACAAGAAATGCCCTGCGGGCGTGTGCAAATCCCTGCTCAACTATTATATCGAACCCGACAAGTGCCGCGGCTGTACGCTGTGCGCGCGCAACTGCCCCGCAGGCGCTATTACGGGCACGGTCAAGAGCGTTCACGAAATAGATACGAAGAAGTGTATCAAGTGCGGTCAGTGTATGGCGCATTGCCGTTTCAATGCGATAGTTAAGAAGTGAGGTGAGTGACATGGTAAATTTGAAAATTAACGGTATAGCCGTAAGCGTACCCGAAGGTTCCACTATATTGCAGGCGGCAAAGCTCGCCAACGTCAGAATACCCACTCTCTGCTATCTTAAAGACGTACAGTGCGTCGGTTCCTGCCGCATGTGCCTTGTAGAAGCTACGGGCGCGCGCGGACTTGTGGCGGCGTGCGTTTATCCCGTTTCAGAGGGTATGGAAGTGCGCACAAACACTCCCAGGGTAAGAAAATCCAGAAAAACGACGGTGGAGCTCATTCTTTCCACGCATAAGAAAAAATGTTTAAGCTGCGTCCGCTCCATGAATTGCGAATTGCAGAAACTCGCCCTCGAATACAACGCGGAAGAGGACAGGTTCGGCACGGACCACGATATTAAGCCGATTGACGATTTGTCGGCGTCCGTCGTAAGGGATAACAGCAAATGCGTAATGTGCACCCGCTGCGTCGCCGCGTGCAACTTGCAGACCATAGGCGCAATCGGTCCCAAAAACAGGGGATATGCCAAGGAAATCGGCTCTCCTTACGACGTTTCTCTGGCGTTTACTCCCTGCGTAAACTGCGGACAGTGCATCGTTGCCTGCCCCGTGGGCGCGCTCTATGAAAAATCCTCCGTTGCGGACGTCTGGGGCGCTATCGTAGACCCGACGAAAAAGGTCGTGTTCTTCACGGCTCCTTCCGTAAAAGCCACGCTTGGCGAGGCGTTCGGTCTGCCCGTGGGTACAAACGTAGAGGGCAAAATGGTTGCCGCAATAAAGCAGCTCGGCGACGTGCAGTGCTTCAATATGGACGTCACCGCAGACCTTACCATTATGGAGGAAGCGAACGAGCTTTTAGACAGGCTTGCAACGGGCGGCGTTACGCCCATGTTCACAAGCTGCTGCCCCGGCTGGATTAAGTTTGCGGAACACTATTATCCCGAACTTATCCCCAATTTGTCATCGTGCAAGTCCCCGCAGGAGATGTTCTCGGCGCTTTTAAAGACCTATTATTGCGAAAAGAACGGCATAGATCCCAAAGATCTTTACGTCGTTTCGGTCATTCCCTGCACGGCGAAGAAATTCGAAATTACGCGCGACGAGCTGGGTCACTATACCGACGCGGCTCTTACCACCCGCGAACTTGCGAAGATGATAAAAGAGGCGGGCATAGATTTTGTAAATCTTACCGACTGCGCGTTCGATATGCCTTTCGAAGAGGCGAGCGGCGCGGGCGCTATTTTCGGCGCAACGGGCGGCGTTATGGAGGCGGCGTTGAGAACTGCGGCCTATAAGCTCGGCGGAAGCGGCGCTCCCTTGGAATTTAAAGAAGTGCGCGGCACGGCGGGCGTCAAAGAGGCTGAGTACACTGTGGGCGGCACAACCGTAAAGGTAGCCGTCGCAAGCGGGCTCGGCAATGCGCGCGAGCTGTGCGAAGCCGTGAAGCGCGGCGAAAAGGATTATACCTTTATAGAGATAATGGCATGCCCCGGCGGCTGTATAAACGGCGGCGGTCAGCCTTACGTCCACGATGAGGTGCGCAATTCGATAGATTTAAAGGCGGTCCGCGCGCAAGCTTTGTACGATTACGACAGGGACAGCAGATTGCGTTGTTCGCATGAAACTCCCGCAGTCGAAATGGTTTATAAAGAATATTTCGGCGCTCCCAACTCGCATAAAGCGCATGAGCTTCTGCATACGACTTACATTGAAAGACCCAAATATTGATTCAAAGTTAAAATTTTAAAGGCCGCAGGGCGCTGACAGCGCCCTGCGGCTTACTGTATTTTCCGTTTTAGGCGGCAGCTCTCCGAACGGGGCGTTAAATTGATTTAAACATTGCAATTTTTTCAAACTATACCCTAATTTATTTTAAAATTGCTATTGAATATCTTAAAAAGATGTGTTATAATTTTATCTGTTGAAAATCGGGTAAAATTTACGCCTTTTTCATGCAAACTTATTTTTGGGGGAACGTTTATGAAAGATTGTAACTGCGGCTATTGCGTCGGCGGCGAGCCTTTGGCAAAATTCGGCATTAAAATATGCGATCTTACAGTAAGCCAACTTATCTTGTTCAAGGAACAGTCTAAGCGCGGCAGGTGCATAGTTGCATATAAAGACCACGTCAGTGAAATAGTAGATATTTCGGATGAAGAGCGTAACTTATTCTTTGCGGACGTAAACCGTGCGGCGAAGGCGATACACAAGGTTTTTAAGCCGGACAAACTCAATTACGGCGCTTACGGAGATACGGGCTGCCATTTGCATATACATCTTTGCCCTAAGTATAAGGGCGGCGACGAATGGGGCGGAACTTTTACTATGAACCCCGGCAAGGTCTATCTTACGGACGAAGAATACGCCGAAATGATAGAAGCGATAAAGGCTGCGTTGTAAATTTTTTGCAGCCGCGGAATAAACTGAAAATCGCAGGCGCACAAGCCGAGAAATTCGTGAAATAAAAATAATAAACGGCGCAAGCAAAAATCACACTTTTTGCTTAGCGCACCCGATTAGCGCAAACTTGCGCCTCGGCAGGTGAATTTGCGCAATATAATAATAGGGGAGCCTTAGCAATTGCGCAAAGAGGACAAAGTCTTTCATCACGGAATTTCGCAGGCACTCTTTGCCAAGAAATTCGTGAAATTAATTATATATAGAGGGGAAATAAAAAATGGCTCATAATGTAATAGCCGAAGCTAAAAGATGTTTAAATTGTAAAAAACCGCTGTGCAGGACGGGTTGTCCCATTTCTACGCCCATTCCCGACATGATTTCCATGTTCTTAAAGGGTGAAATTGATCAGGCGGGCAAAATGGTGTTTGAAAACAACCCGCTTTCCGTAGTCTGCTCTATCGTGTGCAATCACGGCAACCAATGTCAGGGGCACTGCGTGCGCGGCATAAAGGGCGAACCCGTTGAAATCAGCACGATTGAAAATTTCGTTTCTTCGCGGTATTTGGACAGCCTCGAACTTCAAAAAGCCGAACCGAACGGCATAAAGGTTGCGGTCGTCGGTTCGGGGCCTGCGGGTATAACCATCGCCATAAAAATGGCGCAACTCGGATACGACGTAACCATGTTCGAATCCAAGACGAAGATAGGCGGCGTTCTGCGCTACGGCATACCCGAATTCCGTCTGCCTAAAGCAATAGTGGACAGATATGAAGTTCTGCTCCGCAAGCTGGGCGTCAAAATAAAATTCAACGTCACTATAGGTAAAGCTTTCGGCGTGGAAGAGCTGTTCCGCGACGGATTTAAGGCGATTTCTATAGGAACGGGCGTCACTTGGCCCATAGCTCTTAATATTAAGGGTGAAACGTTGGGGCACGTTCACTACGGCGTGCACTTCCTCGAAGACCCCGAAGTTTATCAGCTCGGCAAGAGCATGATAGTCATAGGCGCGGGCAACGTTGCGATGGACGTGGCGCGCACTGCGTTGAGGCGCGGCGTTAAGAACGTGCGGATTTTCGTCCGCAGCGACAGATATACCGCCAGCAAAGAGGAAAAGGAATATGCCGAGATAGAGGGGGCTCAATTCATCTATAACAGGGCGCCCATAGAGATTACGGACGAAGGAGTGATGTTTGCGGAAACGGTCTGCGACGAAAACCACAGGGTTATTTCCACGTCGGATACTCCCGTGCTGGAAAAGGCGGATTCCGTAATGATATGCGTTTCCCAGCGTCCTTCCAACCTTATACTCACCCAAACGAAGGGACTTGAAGTCAACGAACGCGGTCTTGCCAAGATAAGCGAAAACGGTGAAACCACCCGCCCCGGACTGTTTGCATCGGGCGACGTCGTGCGCGGCGCAAAGACGGTAGTAGAGGCGGTTGAAACTTCCAAACGGGTAGCGGAAGCTATGGATAGATATCTGAAAAGCCTTTAATTGTTTTTTAATAATAACCACAAGGAATATATTCAAATGAAGCGGAACAAATCATCTGAAGATTATCTTGAAAGCATACTGTTGCTGTCGCGCGAGAGCGAATTCGTACACAGGGTGGACGTTGCCCGCCGAGTGGGCGTTTCCCAACCCGCCGTGCAAAAGGCTATCAAAATTTTAAGCGATTGCGGTTACGTCGAATTCGACGGCATGCACATCTATCTTACGGCTAAGGGAGAGGAGTATGCCTTAAAAGTTTACGACAGGCATTGCACTATAAGAGAGTTTTTGCTTTTGCACGGCGTTAACGAGCTTGACGCCGATACCGACGCATGCGAATTGGAGCATATACTTTCCGACGCTTCTTTCGATATGATGAAGGATTATGTGGCTTCAAAGAGAAGACGGTGATTGAAAAAGTGAAAACGGCGTAAAATGAATTTGACATTTTACGCCGTATGCGATATACTGAAAAACAGAGGGATCCCTCTGTTTTTTCGCGTGAAACGCGAAAAAATACTTAAAAGGAGAAAGAACATGAAAAAGATTGTAACTGCCGTCACGGCATTGTTTGCGGCGGTAATGCTCAGCGTGGTTATGGCGGCTTGCACGTCGTCGTTCGCGGGAACGTATAAGTTTTCGTCTATGGAAATGAACATGAGCGGAGTAACGACTACGATTACCGCGGGCGGGGAGTTTATGGGCGTTACCATTTCCGAAGATTACTTCGTGCTTGTGGCTGACGAGGACGGAACGTTTTCTATCGCTTCGGAATATACGGACAACGAAGTCGGCACCTGGGAACAGAGCGGTTCGCAGATAACCCTCACTGCCGACGGCGAGTCCATTTCCGCTACGTTGAGCGGCAAAAAACTTACCCTCTCCATGACGGAAGACGGGATTAGCATGACCGTAGTGCTTGTCAAAGTTTAAAAAAAGTTTAAATTTGGACAATAAAAATTTAAGCCGCCGCGCATTTTGCGCGGCGGCTTAAATTTTTTATGGCGCGCCCGCAAAGCGGGCGCGCTTACTTATTTTTTATAATAATTTAACTTAAAAAAGCTTATTCCGCGGGATATATGTTTGAAATTTTGCCGTTTTCTATATCTACCGCAAAATATTTCACTTCAAAAAGATTTGCCGCTTTGGGGTATATAAGCCCCGCCGCATATATTTCGCCGCAACGGGCGTAAAAGCTTTCGGTCGGCACGCAAACCCCCACATATCCGCCAAGATAATCTTTCAGCGCGCCTTTTTTCTCTTTCAGCCCGTCGGAAAGATATGCGGAAAAATCTCCGCAGGTCAGGGCGCTCTCGAAAAAAGCGAAATGTAAAATTTTATCTTCGGGCGGACGGGTTTCTATCGTCTTGCTTTTTACAAGCGTAAGGCTTTCCCCGTCGTATGCGTAGGTACATTCGGCTTTCGCCGCGGTGCAGGTTTCGAACGCCGCAACGATTTCAAGCGTAGTGCCGAACGCCGCGCTTTCAACTTCGTTCATGAATATCCGCTTGCCCTGTTCTGAAATTATCAGAAGAGTGTTCTCCCCGTAGAGCGCAAGAACGGGGCGTCCCGAAATTTTCTCTTCCTCTGCGCGCACCTTTGCGAATTTTTCGGGCAGGGGTATAAGGCTGTATTCCGCGCCCTCTATTGAAACGTATTGCCCTCCCTGAGAAAAAACAGTTATCAGATTGCCGCAGAACCTCGTCTGGAAGTTGACCTCCAGACGGGCGTTTTTGTTTCCGTATTCGCGTATGTATATCAGCGCTTCGCCCTCCATTAAGTATACGTCCATAAAGGCGGGCGGTTCAAACAGCAGCTTGCTGTCGATAAAAAAGTTCACGGGCTGTAAATTTTCGCCCGGCACTATCTCCGCAAGCACGCTGTCCGAAAGTTCAAGTTCTATGTGCCGTTCGAATAGGTCTATTCCGCCCGCAAACAGTCCGTTAAGTTTCAACACCGCGGGCTTGCATGATAAAAAGTAGATTCTCATTTTTTCACCTTTTTATTATTTAATGAATAGAAGTCGGTTTTTATGTCAATATATACCTTGAAATTACATTGCGTAATATAAGGAGGTCGAAACCATATGAATAAAATCAACGGCTATACCGAGGACGAGGCAAGACGGCTTGTGGAGTACATCATCGAAGGGAAGAAAGCGGGTGCGACTTTATCGGGGCTATTCGCTTCGTATGCGAAAAAGACGGGCAGGGCAAAGGGCAGCGTGCGCAACTATTACTACGCGCTTTTGAGAAGCACGGGCGATAAAAGAGTGCGGGATATGCTTGAGGGAACCGAACTTAAAGCCGAAAAAATAATGCCCTTTTCCGAAGAGGAGACGGACAGAATCCTGCGTGAAATATTGGTGCAGAAGAGCAGGGGGATTTCCGTCAGAAAGGCCGTTTTAAATCTTGCAAACGGCGACGATAAGCTTATGTTGAGGTATCAGAATAAATACCGCAACATATTGACGCGTCAGCCCGAACGGATTGAACGGCTTATGCGCGAGTGCGGGCTTGACGGCGGTTCCGACGAGGCGAAAAAGCGCATTGAAAACGAAATAAACGTGCTGTACGACAGGCTTGCCTCCTCTTTAAAGGAGGAAAACAAGCGTCTGACCACCGTTATTAAGCGGCTTACCGACGAAAACGCGCTTTTAAGGTTGCAGGTAAAAAATTTACAGAATTGAGCGGGAACGGCGGAGGACATAATTCTTCCGCCGCATAATATTGTACCGACAATATTTTACAGCAATAACCGCGTGAATATTCCGCATACTTATTGCAGGGCGGTTTGCCGCCGCATACAAGGAGATAAAATTGGAGAAGTTTGTTTTAGGCCTTGCCTTAGGTATGGCGGGCGGAGCGCTTATCGTCGCTAACAACTGCAAGTTGCGCAATCTCGTAAAGAAAAATCAGGAAGATTTGATGGAGAAAGTCGAGCAGTATATCGACGGTAAGCTTGAACAATTCGAAAAGGGCGGTAAGGAAGAGGGCGAAAGTTCGCAATCTGCCGACTGATCCCGATTAAAAAGAACGGCGCCGCAGCTAAAAAGCTGCGGCGTTGTCCGTTTAGCGGGTTTTATTTCCGTATGGAATAATTTGCAACGGTTTTGGAGATTTTATTTTTATTCAAACGCTTGATATAATGCATAAAACATGTTATAATCACATACATGGAAAAATACGTCGCTTTCGATATAGGCGATAAACGAATAGGCGTTGCCATATCCGATCCCTTCAATACATACGCTTTGCCCTCGCAGACGTATTTCCGCAAGGGGTTCAAATCGGACGTTCGGGCGCTTGCGGACATTGCCGAACAAAAGGGCGCAACGGTGATCGTGTGCGGGCTGCCCGTGAATTTCGACGGCTCCGACGCCGTTCAGACCGAAAAGACCCGCCGTTTTATCGAAGCTTTAAAAGAGGCTGTCACCGTGCCCGTGGTGTGCGCCGACGAACGGTTCACGACTATGCTTGCGCACGAAACGCTTATAAGCGAGGGTATGCGCAGGGAAAAGCGGAAAAATTATGTGGACGCGCTTGCCGCCGCTAATATACTTGACGGTTATCTTGACGCAATAAATAAAAAAGGAGTTTGAAATGAGCGAAGAATTGGAAGAGCCGGAAGAGGAAAGCGAGCTTATCGAGCTTATCGACGAGTACGGCGAAGTTATAAAATTTAAACTTTTGGACGTTACCGAATACAAGGGCGAAAAATACACTTTATTGCTTGCCGCAGAACCCAATGAAGAGATTGCCGAGGACGAAGTTGTCATTTTCCGCCTTAACGAGCAAGAGGAAACTTTGGAACCTATCGAAGATGAGCAACTTTTGCAGGAAGTTTTCGATTTTTATCAACAGGAAGTTGAATACGAAGATATAGACGAAGAAAATTGATTTAATTTACAACATTTCAAACCCGCCTCGGATAAATTGTTCCAAGGCGGTTTTTGCAAAACGGAAACCTCCCGCTAAGCGTGAGGTAAATAAGCGGAAGCGTTGCCCGTTTACCGCCGTTGGGGCGTTTAACGTCCCTGTCATCCCGACCGCAGTGAACGCAATGACCGCCCCTTGTCATCCCGACCGCAGTGAACGAAGTGACCGTCCTTGTCATTCCGACCGAGGGAGCAAAGCGACCGAGCGGAGAGATCCCCCAATAACATCAACAAAGCAAAGAAAGATGAGATCTTTCGACTGCGTTCGCTACGCGCACTACGCTCAAGATGACAAAGTGGGGGGGGTGAAACCCAACCAATTGTTATCCCGCCCAAAGAGAACGCAGTGAACGGAGCGGAGCGATCCCCTATAATTTAAGCGCCGCGGGCATACATGCCCGCGGCGCTTAATGTCATTGCTTATTTTCGTGTTGTTTCGGTTGCAGGTTGCGCGTTCTCCGCATGCGCCGTGTCGGGCGTTTCTTCTTTACCCAACACTTCGGCTTTGAAGTCGGGCAATAAATGGCTCTTTTTAAGCTGCGCCTTGAAGGTAGTTGTGTAGCATATAACCATTGCAATCGCTATTCCTATAGCTTCCTGTAAAACGTTGCGGGGGATGCTGGCAACTGCGGTGGGCACTCCGTATACTATGACCCGATATATGTAATATCCCGTAACAACTATTACCGCACCCGCAAGCGATGCCGCTAAGGCTTTCAACCATTCGTATTTTTTAAACTTGTCGGGCAATACAAAGTGCAGCAAAGCCGATACGGCCGCACCCTGTAAGCCGTGTATGAGCAGTGAAGGAACCATCATCGAGGGCGACGCGAATACGTCGTATAAAAGGGAACCTATTCCGCCCGCGATAAACGCCGCCAAGGGGTCCATCAGGTATGCGGCAATCAGAACCATTCCGTCAACCCAATAAATTTTGCCTGCGGGCGTAACTATGTACGGAATAAAGCCCGTCGCTATTACAAGCGCCGTCAGCATAGCCGTGTAGGCAATCCATTTTGTGGTGAAAAACGCTTTCTTATTTTTCATAATCAAATCTCCTTAATCGTTATAATATTTTTGCGGTTGAAATTATTGACTATTATAGCGCGCCGTGATATTATTTAAATACCCAATTTAATAAAACTTTATAATACCAATAATTTTTTTATGCTTTATTACGATTTAAAAGGTAAAAATAAATATTACACTCTGTACTGCGGCGTGCGGGACGACATATTGCGCGGAAAGTTGAGGGCGGGGGAGAGGCTTCCCGCAAAACGCATTCTTGCAGAAGGTCTGGGCGTCAGCGTGGTGACCGTGCGCCTTGCTTACGAGCAGCTCCTTGCGGAAGGATATATCACATCCAAAGAGCGCAGCGGATATTTTGTTGAAAAAATTGAAGCTCCCGCATACAGGGAAGCCGCCGCCCGCGAGAGCCGTATTGAAGAGCGGAAACCCTTGTATAAAGCCGATTTCGTGAAGGGGAGCACTCCCGTCGGCATGTTTCCGTTTTCGGTTTGGACGCGGCTTATGCGTTCGATTCTTGCGGACTGCGGCGAGCATCTGCTTGAACGCGTGCCCTGCGACGGCGATATGCAGCTTAAACAGGCTATTTCCGCCTATTTATACAGGGCGCGCAATATAGACGTCGATCCGCAGTATATAGTGATAGGGGCGGGGTCGGAGCATTTGTACGGCGTGATAGTTCAGCTTCTCGGACGGGATAAGGTGTTTGCGGTGGAAAATCCCGGCTACGGCAAAATATCTTCCGCCTACGCTTTGAACGGGGCGAAATTCGTGCCCGTAAGCGTGGGTCAGGCGGGAATGGACCTTGACGAAGCCGAAAACGCCTGTGCGGACGTGGTGCACGTTTCGCCCTCCCACCAATTTCCCACGGGCGCAGTGATGCCGGTTTCCGCGCGGGCAAGGCTTATAGGCTGGGCAAACGGCGGCGAAAGGTATATAGTCGAGGACGATTACGACAGCGAATTCCGTTTGGTCGGCAAGCCCTTGCAATGTATGTGGAATATCTGTCCCGACAAGGTAATTTACATGAATACCTTTTCAAAGAGTCTTGCGCCCTCTATGCGTTTAGGCTATATGGTCCTGCCGCCCGAATTATACGGCAAATACATGCGCGTTTTCGGTTCAAACGCCAACATAGTACCCCTTTTTGAACAAAAGACGCTTGCGGCCATGCTTGACGGCGGGTATTTCGAAAGACATATCCAGAGGCTTAAAAATTACTACCGCGGAATAAGACAGGCGCTTTTAAACAGGTTCGGCGCCTTTGGCGGGTGCGAAGTGCGCGATACGGGCAGCGGATTGCATATGACCGTAAAATTTTTCGGAATGAAAGACGCGGACGTAAAGGCCGATGCCGAAAAAGAGAGGATAAGGGTCAAATGTATATCGGACTATCTTATTGCGCCGTCAAAGAACGGAGGGGATATAGAAGGTTGCGCCGTTATAAACTACTCGGGCGTGAATTCGGACGGGATTGAAAGCTTGCCCCTGCCCCGCCGCCGATAAGCGCGCGTTATGCGGCAATATAATAAAAAACGTGCGGCGTTCGGTATGACCGAATGCCGCACTTATTAAGTTTATTAATTTTATTATCTTGCGCAGTTAAGCGCTATGTATGAAAGGGGCGAAACGCCGTAAGATTCAACGTCTTCGTCCATTTCGGGTAAATAGTCGTAAATCATAAAGTCGCCTCCTTAAAATTATATTTCAATTGTTTTTTTGTCATTTTATCTTGCGCAGTTAAGCGCTATGTATGAAAGGGGCGAAACGCCGTAAGATTCAACGTCTTCGTCCATTTCGGGTAAA
>CAZQNK010000028.1:13518-18754 GCA_964594955.1 uncultured Clostridia bacterium
GTATGAAAGGGGCGAAACGCCGTAAGATTCAACGTCTTCGTCCATTTCGGGTAAATAGTCGTAAATCATAAAGTCGCCTCCTTAAAATTATATTTCAATTGTTTTTTTGTCATTTTATCTTGCGCAGTTAAGCGCTACGTATGAAAGGGGCGAAACACCGTAAGATTCAACGTCTTCGTCCATTTCGGGTAAATAGTCGTAAATCATAAAGGCACCTCCTTAAAATTATATTTCAATTGTTTTTCTGTCTTTTTATCTTGCGCAGTCAAGTATAACGTAAGCAAGGGGAGCAATTACAAGCCCTTTGTTTTCATTGTCATCCAATTTGTTGATTTCATCGTATATTAACATATTTTACACCTCCATAAGTGTTTGTAAACAATTTGTTCGCGCATTAACGCATGCGGCGGATTACTTGATTTCCGTCTTTTTGTTCCTCATAAGGCTGTTAACGTATTTAAGCCAAGAAATGAACTTCATAAGTTAAACCTCCTTGAAAAATTTTATAACCGAAAGCTCTGCCTCTTTCTGATTACGCTTGAAGTATAGCATGAGGATTTTTGTTAGTCAATTTCATTTAAAACAATTTTTAAAAATTTATTTTTGTTATATTGCAACAATATTTTATGATAGCAACTATTAAAAATGTTAACTTAACAGTTTTTATGAAAATTTTCTTTGTAAATTTTTAACATTTCACAAAAATTGACCGCAGAAGCATAAGGGGGTTGGCTTCCGCGGTCACGGCGGAAAGATCCACTGTCCGTCATATTAAATATCGTTTTGGTTTCCTGCCTTGCGGCAAAATTTTGCAACTTGTAAGTTATTTTTCGGTTCCCAGATAGTCCTCAGGGTCGGCAAGTTCACCGCTCTTATACACTTCGAAGTGCAGGTGCGGCCCGTCCCCGTTTTCAATTCCCGTTGAAGCGGCAACCGTCGCTATTACGTCGCCGCGGCTTACTTTGTCCCCTACGGCAAGCCCTTCTACGGGGTCGATAAATCTGTAAACGGTGATTATATCGTTTTCATGCGCGATGGATATAACGCCGCCGTAAAGTTGGTCGCTTGTTGAAATTTCGGTTATCGTTCCGTCAATCGCAGCAAGCACTTCAGCGCCGACTTCGGCGTTGAAGTCCACGCCCCTGTGCATATAATAGCGCTTTAAAGTGGCGTTGTACCATAAATCCTGTTTTTGCGTTATGTCGATTGAAGCCACGGGCGAGATGAACACGGTCGCCGTGGAAGTATCTGTCGTGTCGTCGGGTTCGGACGGATTATCGGGATTGACGGTAGGTTCGTCGGGCTCGTCGGGTTCGTCGGGATTTTCGGGTTGCGTCTGGTTGTTGTCGATTGTGAGATTGTTAGAGCCCCTTACGGAGAACACGATTGCGACGGTTATTGCGGCTATTACAAGCAGGCAAGCCGCCAAAATCAGGTAATAAAACAGAATTCTCTTTTTCGTGGGTTTGGTTTTTTCTTTGTCTTTCATTTTTTGTCAGCTCCTTGGATTTAATTTAAATATTGACAGATATTTTTTCTTTTATTCAGTACCCTCCGAAAATTATGGGAGAGGCTACCTTAACGCCGTCTTTCCGCACGCAGATATGCAGATTTATCTCTTTTCCGTATAAGTTGACCGAGTATGGAAGAGGGGCTGAGCAGTAGTAGTTCACGCTGTCGGAAAGCTCTTCGCAAAACACAATCTCGCCGCCGACCGCATCGAGAAATTCGTCAAGAACCAAACCGTCGTAAACGGTTGCCTCGCCGCACACGTTTTTAAGCGTCAGCCTGTACAGCGCCGCGCCGCCCGTAACGGCGTATTCCCTGCAATCGGCGGAGCTTGTTCCGCAATAAAAAGCGTAGCTTTTGCCCTCGGCAAAACATAGCCGCGAGGGGAGAACCGCCGCCGCGCATATTACCGCCGCCGCAAAAAGTACGGTCAATGTGATTTTCGCAAGCCGCATAGCTTCGCACCTCCGACAGGGCAGTTATTGCCGCCGCGAAAAAATAATAAACGTCCGCGGCAAAAATTTTTTGCAATGCAATATCCCCCGCGGCGGAAGCCGCGGGGGATATTTTAAAGTTAAGTTGTTTTAAACGCCGTCCGCATTATATATTATGGCTTAGGTTCAGGCGTTTTCGGTGGAAGAGGGATTGATATATTTCTGTAACGTTTCACGATAAGTACTGAGAATCGAGTATACATATTCCGTTTTTCCGTCCGACGTCGTTACTTGAACGGAGCGGCTGTATAAACGGGAACAAACGTAATATAAATACGTCACTTGTTCGTAAAGCTCTTCCGCCTCTTCTTTGGTAGGGCTTCCGGCAATAGTTCCTGCATCCGCCGTGCTCTGCGGCCAATCGCTTGTACGATACCATTCGGTTAAATATTTCACTGCAAGGGCAGACATAGCTCCCGTTTCTGTTCTAGTTGACTTAGTAATAGCAGAAAGTGCGCTGTATGCGCTTAACGCCGCCGCCGTTTCTTTTGAAAGCGTTTCGGGGAAAGTTCCGTTTCTCCAATTTGAGTAAGACAGCGAATTTGTCTGTATATTTCCGAGATACCAGTTGAGGTTGTCGGTTCCTTGTGCCCACGCATAAACTTCGTTATATCTCGTATACAGTTCGATAAGCTGTTTGTAGGTAATCTCCTCTGCGTCGACGTATTTCTGCATTTCAGCCGTCAAAGCGTTCATCGCTTTCGTCACGCCGTCCAAGTTGACTTTCAACGCGTTGTACTCAAAAGCTACGTATTCGGTAACAAGTTCTTTGCTTTCGTCGGAAAGTTTTTCATACTTCGGCTTGATATCGGAATAATACAAATCGAGCAGTGCGCGCATCCCGTCTTCGGTCTCCAAAACGTCGTCGGTGTATATCCCGTTCGCCTCGCTGATTTTTTCGATCAGATATTCCACGGTAGGATTTTCGCGCCCCATTCTCTTGCTTATATAAGCCTCAATATTGTCCTCCCCGATATATGCCTTTGAGGCGGAGCTGTCTTTAATCGCGGGATATCCGTAAATCGTATTGCCGCTGTCGTAAAGCGCGTTCATTGCCGTCCAGTCGTCGTCGGTAAGATTATCCCAGCCTTTTTCCAGATAGCCGTTGAATTGGTCGGCGGCGTTTTTTAGATTACTATATAAAGTTCTCAGATAGGTCGTTGTGGCGACCGTTTCGTATCCGCTGACGGTAGTGGCGTTGGTAACCATTGATTTCTGCGCGTCAGTCAGCGCCTCATAAGCCGAATCTGCTTCGTCCAATGCGTCTAAATAAGATTGTTCTATCTTGAAATTCTCAATTAGCTCGTCTAACGTCTGAATAACGGCAGCCGCTTTTTCGGAATCGGACTTTACATTCGAAAGATATTCCGCGTTGCCGTCCAATTCTCCCGTCAGCACCGATTCGGGCGTCAGATAAAGTTCCAAAAGGACTATGGAATCGGTCGCTCCTTGGGGTACGCCCGTAATCATAAATTTCACTCCGCGGAGTAAGCCGTCGTTCTCTATTTCTATTTTCACTCCGTCTACTTGCGCCGAAACTAAGCCCGACAATATCGAACCAATCATTGCGTCCAACGACTGAGTTAAGGATTCAATCAAATCGTTATATGCCTCGGCAATCTGCGTTACATATTCCTCATTCAAGGAAATCGTTACGCCCGTCACCGTATCGGTTGCGGTAACCGCTCCTTCCAATCCTTTAAGCGCGGTTACGGGATCGCCGAGCGCCGCTATCAGTTCAAGGACGGAAGATATAGGGGTTTCGGGGTTGTAATCAGGCGTCGTCAAAGGCGCTTCGAAAAATGCAAGCGGCAGATTAGCATTCACAAAATTATAATCTTCGTCATATTCGCCGCTGTTTAGCACGACGTAAAGGTTGCCGTTGCCGATATAGAACAGCGAAACAGAATATAAATTTGTCAGCGCCGAAATTTCTATCGGCAATATGTCGTCGGGAATCATGTCGCCGCCGAACATAGCAATTAAGCTGATAAGCGAATTAAAATCGGAGATATCGGCGTCGAAACGGAAATTTACCCCTGCGGCAAGATCGCCCGCGGCAAGCGCCGCCCCGTCAATCTTTAAGTACAGATCTCCTTTAATCATCATGCTCGTGTACATCGCGGCGCCGAGCCGTCCGACGTCGAGGTCGATTCCGAAGTGCATGCCGCTTTCATAATCGTAAGAGGCAAGCTCTTTCATCGCATCTAATACGGCGGGGATAACGCTCACTTCTCCGTTTTCGTCGGGAATAGAACAACTGTTGACGACGAGGGCTTTCTGCTCGTCCTCCAAAGCGTCATATTTGTCGCGGAGCAACTGTACATAACTTTGGTAATAAACTTCGCCGTATGCTTTTATGTAAGAAAGCGCGTCAATCTTTTCGCGCACTTCACGGGCCTCGCTTTCGTCGTAGAGAACGGTCTGTACTTTCTCCGCGTCGGCGTCCGTTCTGCCCGCTTTAAGCGCGCCGCCGTCGTCGAGTTTTGCGGAGAATGAAAGCGTTATATCGGATACGGAAATGCTTGCGTTCACGCCTATGCCCGAAATTTCGCCGTCGGTCTTATACGCGGCAAAGGCTATTTCTTCAACTGCGGCGTTCCCGCCCGTAAGCAAAAGGTTCAGACTTTCCAGAATTTCGTCATTCAACACGAACGAAATTTGTTTGTCCGTTTCCTTAATGTCGAACGACTGTTCAATTTGGGCTGCAAGGCTCTCCACATCTACGGACGTAAGCCCGCCGAGGTTGACCGAACCGATAAGCCCGCCGAGTTTTTCACCGAGGTTGACGGAATCGATAAGATAAACCGTTCCGTCCGTTCGGTTCGACAGCGTAACGTACAAATTCCCGTCGCCGATATAGTACAGCGTAGCGGCGTCAATCTTTTCGGCTACGTGGTACAAATCGGTATTCAAAGCCGTTATAAGCGTGGGGGCGTATCCGAGTCCCGATAAATCGGCGTCCAGATAAAAATTCAGCGCGTCCGCATAATAGCCTTTTTCTATCGCTTCGGGATTGTATTTTGCATACAGCTCGGCAGTCGCTTCCTGTTTGCTTTCGCCGTACGAAACCTCTGCCGTGAGGTTAAATACTCTGCCCGTAGCCCAATCGTAAGACGCAAATCTTTCCGCAACTTGGTAAATAGGGGATTTTTGCGTTACCACGGGGGTTACCGTCGTGGGAGTAGAGCCGACAGCCGAGTTGAAATCTTGCGTGTCGGGGATCGCAACGG
>CAZQNK010000029.1:0-17521 GCA_964594955.1 uncultured Clostridia bacterium
TTATTTAAAGTCTGATAATTTCCAAGCTGTCCATTGCTTCGGAAATAAGCCGTTCAACATCAAGTTTTGCTTCCTCTTCAAGCACGTCCGTAAGTTTAGGTTTTATAACGGGATGTTTGGGAAGAAATACCGTACAGCAATCTTCATATGGTTGAATAGAAATTTCGTAAGCGCCCATTTCCCTGCTTCGTTCGATTATCTCGTCCTTGTCAAAACCGCACAAAGGGCGCAAAACGGGAAGATTTTTAACAACCGAATTTGAGGAAGTCATCCCCTCCACCGTTTGGCTTGCTACTTGACCTAAACTTTCACCCGTAATAAGGCACTGCGCGTTGCATTTTTCAGCAACGTTTTCAGCAATGCGCATCATAAACCGCCGTAAAAGCGTGACCATATATTCACCGTTACAATTTTTATGAATTTCTTCCTGAATTTTTGTAACCGAAACAATATGAAGATTTAATCCACCGGTATAAGTTGACAGAACCTTGGCAAGCTCTATAACTTTATCGCGCGCCTGCAAATTTGTATAGGGATAACTATGAAAATGAATACAATCTAATTTCATGCCGCGCCGCGCAATCATATGCCCGGCAACGGGGCTGTCTATCCCTCCGGAAATCAAAAGCAATCCCTTACCCGAAGTTCCTACGGGAATGCCGCCCGCCCCCTTGAAAAACTCATTAAAAACGAGCGTTGTTCCGTTTTCCCGCACATCTATATTGATTATAAACCGCGGATTGTGGACATCAACAGTTAGCCGATTGTTTACGCTTAAAAGTCTGCCGCCGATTTCCGAGCTTATCTGCATGGAATTCAGCGCAAAAGATTTATCCGCCCTGTGCGTATCGACCTTAAATGACCCACACGGAGAACAAACCTCTTCAGCGGCATGAAAAATTTTATCCATATCGCTTTCAACGCGCAACGCCACGCTTATAGAATGTATGCCGAAAACTTTTCTAAGTCTGTATAAAATTTCGTCTATCCGCTCTTCTTCAAAATTTTCTACAATATAGCGGCCGCTTTGACGGCGAATTTCATGTTTGACGCCTTTTAGCGCCTTTTCCATGTTAGTGATAAGGACCCGTTCAAACCATCCGCGGTTGTTGCCCTTTAAATGAATTTCCGAATATCTGACGATTATTACTTTTTCCATAACTAAGCCATTTTTTTCTTTCTGTTTGCCACAACTTCGTTTAATATCTTTGCCGCCTCTTCTGCTTCCGATAACGTATTTTCCGACGAAAAGCTGAGCCTTAATACGCCGTCGGCAAGCGTTTTATCAATTCCGCACGAAAGAATAACGCGGGAGTACCTGTTTTTTTCATTGGAAGAACACGCCGAACCCGTTCCTATAATAAGCCCCCTGTCGTCCGCCTCGTGCATTATGGTTTCCCCGCGCACGCCTTCTACGGCAACAGTGAGGATATAAGGCGAACCGTTTTGGGGCGAAATAATTTTAAACAGCGATTTATCAAGTTTTTCCCATAACAAGTTTTTAAGTTTTGATACTTTATCAAAATTTTCCGACAGAGCGGAATAACGGTTTTTTGCGGCAAACTCAAAAAGTTTTATACCGAAGACGTTTTCCGTTCCGCTGCGAAGTCCGCTTTCCTGCCCGCCGCCGTAAACAAAAGGCTTGATTGCTACGCTGTTCCGTTTGATAAGCGCCCCGCACCCTTTCATTCCGCCTATTTTATGCGCGCTTACTGAATACATGTCAATGTCGTGAGTAAGTCTGAAAGGGATTTTGCCGAACGCCTGTACACCGTCGGCATGAAATAGCGTAAATTTGTTCTTCGCTTTTACCGCCGCAGCAATCTTGGCAATATCGTTTATTGCGCCCGTTTCGTTATTTACATGAATTACGGAAACAAGCGAAGTTTTTTCATCGACAAGGCTCAATAAACTATCTATATTTACACTGCCGTCGCTATTGAGCAGAGCAAAACGCGGCTCTATTCCCCTGTTTTTAAGTTCGTTAACGGCATTATAAACGGCAGAGTGTTCCCCAAGCGTAGTTACTGCGTTGCCGCGCTTTCCTCCGCAGAAAACAGCATGATTGTCTGCCTCGGTGCCGCACGAAGTAAAAACAGCCGTATAACTGTCGTCGGCGATATATGAAACCAAAGTTTTTCTCGCTTCGCGGAGATCCAATGCCGTTTTATAACCCTCCGCATAGAGCGCGGAGGGATTGTAAAAGTTATCATAAAGATATTTTTCGGCTTTTTCTACACATTCCTTATCCGGTTTGGAAGTCGCCGCATTATCCAAATAAATCATTAGATTTCTATCATTCCTTCAAATGAAAGCTTAACCGTGCCGTCAAGCTCGACATCGCCGCTTTCAGTATATTTAACGAACAGGTCGCCGCCTTTCAGTTTGACGGTTATTATTTCGCCGCGTCTGCAATACCCGTTTTCAATAGCCGCCACCGCAGCCGCAGCCGCAGCCGTTCCGCAGGATAAAGTTTCACCGTTGCCCCTTTCCCAAACGCGCATTTTTACGGTTACGTCGTTAACCACGCGCACGCATTCGACAAAAACGCCCTGAGGGAAATAGCCCGTTTCCGTTATAGCCTGACCGAGCGTTTCAATATCAAAGTCGTCAACTTTTTCGCAGAAGATAACGCAGTGCGGATTACCGACATTTACAAGATTGATTTTATAGTTTGCCCCGCCGAGCGTTACTTCTTTTTCAAGTACTTTACCGCTGAAAACCGAAGGAATCTTAGCTCCGTCAAACTCAGGCTTGCCAAGATTCACGGAAACCGAACTTGCTTTACCGTTGAAAGAATTTACTTTTAAGGTTTTAACGCCGTCACAGCTTTCCACTGTGATATCTTCGCCCGTAAATCTGTTATCGTACAAATATTTAGCAACGCATCTTAAAGGGTTTGCCGCAAGGCTGCTTTCGCTGCCGTCACGGTTAAATACGCGCATTTTTGCGTCTGCGACGTCGGATTTTTCAATCATTACAATGCCGTCGCCGCCGATTGCATAATGCCTGTCGGAAAAGTTGATTGCAAGCGATTCGGGACAGGTTATGGCATTATCCATGTTATTGAAGAATATATAATCGTTGCCGCAACTGTGCATCTTACTGAATTTAAGTTCAAGTTTTTTGTCCCTCAGATTATTTATATCCACAAGCTCGGTATTGAACTGATTGTACCTGCCGGCAATAACGTCCGCAAGCGCGTTCGTCGTGTCAAGCGACGTTAAAACGGTTATTCCGAGAAGTATAGCATGGTGATGGAGACTGATATAGTTTGTTATTGACTCTATATCCGTTTTACCCGTGTATACCACATAATCTATTTTCCCCTCGTCCATCAGCTTAAAAATCTCGTCATTGGTAGAAATACGGGCAACGTCAGTACATTCTAAACCTATACTTCTTATAACCTTAGCAGTGCCTTTAGTTGCGTACAGCGTAAGTCCGAGGTCTGCAAACTTTTTAACGATATTTACAATCTCGTATTTATCCTGATCGTTTATCGTGAAGTAAATTCCCGAAGGTCGTTGTTTTGTAGGGTGTTTCATGTTGAATCCGGCGGAAACAAGCCCTTTGAAAAGCGCTTCCTCTATTGTCTTGCCTATTCCGAGCACCTCTCCCGTGGACTTCATTTCAGGACCGAGTTGGGAGTTTACGTCGTTCAGCTTTTCAAACGAGAACACGGGCACTTTTACCGCAACGTAGGGGGAATTTCTGTAAAGTCCCGTGCCGTAACCCAATCTCTTTAATTTTGCGCCCATGAGAATTTTTGTCGCAAGGTCAACCATGGGCACGCCAGTGACCTTAGATATATAAGGTATCGTACGCGACGCCCTGGGATTTACCTCTATAACATACAGCTCGTTCTGGTAAATTAGGTACTGAATATTAATCAGTCCCTTCGTTTTCAAAGAAATTGCAAGATTTACGGAAACGTCTACAACTTTTTTAAGCATTGCGTCCGAAAGATTATACGGAGGATAAACGGCTATCGAATCCCCGCTGTGAACCCCTGCACGTTCTATGTGTTGCATAATACCGGGTATAAGCACGTCCACCCCGTCCGAAATCGCATCAACTTCAAGTTCGGTACCCATAAGATATTTATCGCAAAGCACGGGATTTTCAATCTTCTGCGCAAGTATGACGTCCATATATCTTTCGATATCGTTCTGCGTAAAAGCAATGGTCATGTTCTGACCGCCGATAACGTACGACGGGCGCAAAAGCACCGGATAGCCTAAAGCTTCGGCAGCTTTTACCGCGTCTTGCTTTGTCATTACGGTAAGCCCCTTGGGTCTTGCTATCCCGAACTGTTCCAAAAGCTCGTCAAAGCGTTCCCTATCCTCCGCCAAATCCACGCTGTCCGCAGGCGTTCCGAGTATCCTCACACCTTTTTTATCAAGGTAACTGCAAAGTTTTATGGCCGTCTGTCCGCCGAACGTAATGACTACGCCGTAGGGCTTTTCGATATCAATGACATTCTGAACGTCTTCGGGCGTGAGCGCTTCAAAATAAAGCCTGTCCGCAGTATCGAAGTCGGTTGAAACGGTTTCCGGATTATTATTGATTATTACGACTTCATATCCGAGGCGTTTCAACGCCCATACGCAATGCACGGAGGAATAATCGAACTCGATGCCCTGCCCTATTCTTATCGGACCGGAACCTATTACTATTATCCTGCGCTTATTGCTTTTGGCGACAAAGGGCTTTGCCTCGTCATGCTCCTTTTCATCGTAAGTTGAGTAAAAATAAGGGGTTTGCGCGGAAAACTCAGCCCCGCACGTGTCAACCATTTTAAACACGGCGTTTCTGTGCGCAGGCAGGCAGTTGCCTGAAAGTTTTTCAAGCTCTTTATCGGGATAACCGAGTTTTTTCCCGCGCAGATATTGCTCGCGGCTTAAAGTCTTTCCTGCAATTTCAGCTTCGTAGTCGGCGAGATTTTTCAGTTTGTTCAAGAACCATTCGTCTATCTTAGTTATGGAATAAATCGTATCGACGGAAACGCCGCGCTTGATTGCCTGATAGACGACGAATAATCTTTCATCCGTAAGTTCATGCAATCTTGACATGATTTCTTCATCGGAAAGCTCCGCCATTTTAGGCATATTCAGCGTTCCGACCGAAATTTCCGCGCCGCGCACGGCTTTCATGATGGCCATTTCAAAGCTTGTACCAATCGCCATAACCTCCCCCGTAGCTTTCATGCGGGTTCCGAGGGTTCTCTTTGCGTACAGGAATTTATCGAAGGGCCATTTAGGAAGCTTTACGACCACATAGTCGAGCGTAGGTTCGAAACAAGCGTACGTTTTGCCGGTTACGTCGTTTTTGATTTCATCAAGAGTGTAGCCGAGGGCGATCTTAGTCGAAACTTTGGCTATGGGATAACCCGTCGCCTTCGAAGCAAGCGCAGACGAGCGCGAAACCCTTGGATTGACTTCAATGACCGAATATTCAAAAGAATCGGGATTTAAAGCAAATTGGCAGTTACAGCCACCCTCTATTTTCAGTTCGGAAATAATATCGAGAGAAGCCGTTCTGAGCATTTGGTATTCTTTATCTGACAGAGTAACCGCAGGGGCAATTACGATCGAGTCCCCGGTATGAATTCCGACGGGGTCGAAGTTTTCCATCGAGCATACGGTGAGCACATTGCCCGCGCCGTCGCGAAGAACCTCAAACTCTATCTCTTTCCAGCCGCCTATGTATTTTTCGATAAGCACCTGCGTTATGGGCGAAAGCATCAATCCGTTATGCGATATAAGGCGAAGCTCCTCTTCGTCTTTTGCAACGCCGCCGCCCGCGCCGCCGAGAGTATATGCAGGACGGACTATGACGGGATAACCGATTTTTTCCGCTACGGCAATACATTCTTCAACCGTATATGCTATGTCGGACGGAACGACGGGCTGATTGATTTTTTGCATGGTCTCTTTAAAGAGTTCCCTGTCTTCAGCCCTGTCTATCGATTCGAGGTTGACGCCTATAAGCTTTACGCCGTGCTCCTCCAAAAAGCCCGATTTTGCAAGCTGGCAACCAAGCGTAAGTCCCGTCTGCCCGCCGAGGGAAGCCAAAAGGCTGTCGGGCTTTTCTTTAATAATTATCCTCTTTAAAGTATCGACGGTAAGCGGTTCAAGATAAATCTCATCGGCAAGTGCTCTGTCTGTCATAATAGTTGCAGGATTTGAATTGCACAGTACTACGTTAACGCCCGCATCTTTCAAGACTCGGCAAGCCTGCGCACCCGCATAATCGAATTCCGCCGCCTGACCTATAACAATGGGACCCGAACCTATAACGAGTACTTTTTTAATATCTTCTCTCTTAGGCATTGTACTTACCCTCTTTTATATTTCTCATAAATTTATCGAAAAGGAATGAAGCGTCGCGCGGGCCTCCGCAAGCTTCGGGGTGGAATTGAACGGTGAAAGCGTTTAACTCGGGATAATCGAACCCCTCGCAAGTATTGTCGTTTGCATTGACGTAACTCAGCTTACCCACGCCTTGCAGCGTAGACGAAATAACTTCGTATCCGTGATTTTGGCTGGAAATATATACTCTGCCCGTTTCAAGATTTTTAACGGGCTGGTTGGAGCCGCGATGCCCGTACTTCATCTTTTTGGTCTTGCCGCCCATAGCAAGCGCAAACAATTGGTGTCCGAGACAAATGCCGAAAATCGGCAATTTTCCGGCAAGCGCAGCGATATTCTTGATTAGCTCGGTATTTTCCGCAGGATCGCCGGGGCCGTTTGTAAGCATAAGTCCGTCGGGATTTAAAGCGAGAATTTGTTCAGCGGTATAGAAAGAGGGGACTTTTATGCAATAGCACCCCCTTTTGACAAGTTCGCGGACGATATTTTCCTTTGCGCCGAAATCCCAAACAACGACCTTAATTCCATTCGGGTCGCCGAAATACTCCTCTTTGCTACATGTAACGCCGGCTACGGCATTTTTTATCGTGTATGCGTTGACATCGGAAAAATCTTTCAAAGGTTTTGACGTTATTGCGGCGTTCATAACGCCCGTTTCCCTTACAATTTTCGTCAACTCGCGCGTGTCAATGCCGTAAAGCCCGATAATTCCGTTTTCTTCAAGGTACTTTTCAAGCGTTTCTTCACATCTGAAGTTTGAGGGAGCGTCGCACTTTTCTCTGACAATGTAAGCCGAAACCCAAGGTTTTTTACTTTCGGCGTCGGACTTTATCATTCCGTAATTTCCGATAAGAGGAAAAGTTTGCGTTACTATCTGTCCGTAATAACTGGGATCCGTCAGCGTTTCAATATATCCTGTCATACCCGTGGTAAATACAAGTTCGCCAACCATTTCGCCGCCCGCGCCGAATCTGCGGCCCGTAAACTGCTTACCGTTTTGTAAAGTTAAATAAACTCTGCCGTCTTTCATTATGTATTTCCTTAAATCATTTCAGTAATTTCACCATTACGGCCTTTTGTGCATGAAGTCTGTTTTCCGCCTCTTCGAAAATCTCTTCGGCATGCGCTTCAAAAACTTCTGCAGTTATCTCTTCGCCCCTGTGCGCAGGCAAACAGTGCATTACCATTACATCGGGCTTAGCGCCTTTAATATTCTCGGAATTGATTTGATAGCCTGCAAAAACGCGCTCACGCTCCTTTTTCTCGCTCTCCATACCCATGGAAGCCCAAACGTCCGTATAGAGGACATCCGCTCCGCCGATAGCCTCGTCTACGCTGTGCGTAAGCGTAAAATTACCGTTTTCGTTAGCCCATTGCATGATTTGCGCATCAGGTTCATACCTTTCCGGACAGGCAACCGACATATCCATACCGAGTTTTACGGCGCCGACAATCAGACTGTTCGCCATGTTGTTACCGTCGCCTATATAAGCCATTTTCAGCCCCTTGAAAGCGCCCTTAAATTCCCTTATAGTCATCAAATCCGCAAGTACCTGACAGGGATGGGCATAATCAGTAAGCCCGTTGATAACGGGAATGGAACCGTACTTTGCCAAATCTTCAACTTCCTGCTGGGCAAAAGTTCTGATCATAATGCAATCAAGATAGCGTGAAAGAACGCGCGCGGTATCCTGAACGGGTTCTCCCCTGCCGATTTGCAGATCGTTGCTCGACAAGAAAAGTCCGTAACCTCCCAACTCGTAAATACCGGTTTCAAAGGAAACTCTTGTTCGCGTTGAAGCTTTCTGAAAGATCATGCCAAGCTTTTTACCTTTCAAATAATCCTTCATTATGCCGTTTTTGCGTTCAAATTTAAGTTGATCGGCAAGATTAAGTATAGACAGTATTTCTTCCCTTGTCAAATCCTGCAATTTAAGTAGATGTTTCATTCGGATATCACCTCGTTTAAAATTCTGATCGCCTCGTCAATTTCGTTTTTTCTGATATTGAACGGCGGTAAAAGTCTGATTTTTGAATGTGCAGTAAGCACTATCAATCCCTTTTCAAGGCATTTTTCAGCAACTTCTCTGGCGGGCTTTGTAGTTTCAATCCCTATCATAAGCCCCATGCCGCTGACACTTTTTACATTTTTAATTCTTGACAAATTCTCTTTGAAGTACGCGCCTTTCCCGCGTATTTCAAGCAGAAGCTCGTCGTTGATTCTTTCTATTATACTGAAAGCCCCCGCACACGCGACGGGATTTCCGCCGAAAGTCGTGCCGTGATCGCCCGCTTTCAAGGTAGCTTTGCATTTTTCGAAAAGCAAACACGCACCTATCGGAAGTCCTCCGCCGAGCGCCTTTGCCGTTGTTACGATATCGGGTTTTAATCCGAAAGCTTCATACGCATACAGCCAGCCGGTCCTTCCGTTGCCGGTTTGAACTTCGTCAACTATCAAAAGTATATCACGCTCGTTACAGAAAGTCTGTAAATTTTTCAAAAATTCGCCGTCTAAAACGTTTACGCCGCTTTCTCCCTGTATAACCTCAATCATAACGGCGCAAGTTTTTTCGGTATATTCATCTACTATGCCACGCATAGTAGGTTCGGCATACCTGAATCCCTGTAAAAACGGAGAAAAATATTTATGAAAACTATCCTGCCCCGTCGCCGTAAGGGTTGCTATTGTCCTGCCGTGGAAGGAGTTTTTTAGTGTGATTATCTCGTATCTGCCCTCGCCGTATTTATCGAAAGAATACTTTCTTGCAGTCTTTATTGCACACTCATTGGCTTCCGCACCGCTATTACCGAAAAATACACGGCTCGCACCCGTTTTTTTGCAAAGCAGTTCGGCAAGCTTAACCTGCGGTTCAGCATAATAAAGATTGCAAACGTGCTGGATTTTGCAAATTTGCTCCGTTACCGCAGCCTTCCAAACAGGGTCGTTTATTCCAAAAGCATTTACGCCTATTCCCGTGGCGCAATCAATATATTCCTTTCCGTCTATATCTTTTAAAATACTTCCCTCGCCCTCGTTTACCACAAGATCAAAGCGAGCATAGGTGTTTGCGATATATTCTTTATCGCCGCTGATTATATTATACTTATCCATAAAATCTCCAAATCTAAAATAAAGACTGATTTAAAAAAATAAATCAGTCAATTGCAAAACATTGTTCCACTGCCTTCGTCGGATAAAATTTCAACCAAAATGGAATGAGGAACCCGTCCGTCCGTAATGAAAACCTTTTTTACACCGCGACGGATAGCTTCTTTGCAGCATTCGATTTTGGGTATCATACCTCCGGATATTATCCCCTGCTTTACAAGTGCAGGAATATCCGAAACGTATACTTTTTTAATTAAACTGTCGGGATCATCTTTATTTTCAAGCAAGCCCCTTATATCGGTCATTAAAATAAGGCTTTCCGCACCGAGAGCGCCGGAAATTGCCGCCGCGGCCGTATCGGCATTTATATTATAAGTATTCCCGTCGTCGTCGCCGCCGATCGTTGAAATTACGGGGATGTAGCCGCAATTCAATAAATCTTCAATAAGCTGTGTATCGATTGAAATTATTTTACCTACAAAGCCGTACTTCTCGTCAAGCAATTCGCACTTTAAAATGTTGCCGTCCTGACCGCAAATACCGACGGCTTTACCGCCGTTGCGCCCTATTAATTCAACAAGCGATTTATTTGTTTTACCTGCAAGAACCATACGGGCAATTTCGGCTGTTTCCGCATCGGTATAACGTAAACCGTCAATAAATTGAGGTTTTTTGCCTAATTTTTCGGA
Source organism: uncultured Clostridia bacterium (assembly GCA_964594955.1). Taxonomy (GTDB): domain Bacteria; phylum Bacillota; class Clostridia; order Christensenellales; family Borkfalkiaceae; genus Coproplasma. The sequence continues at coordinate 10,173 of CAZQNK010000029.1, forward strand.
AATTAGGGAAACGTCGGGGCCGCCGCCATGCACAAGGACAACACGGATTCCAAGCAAATTGAGAACCACCAAATCACGCATGACCGAAGATTTTAATTCACCGTCAATCATAGCGTTACCGCCGTACTTAACCACCAGCGTTTTATTGAAATAATTTTTGATGTAGGGCATCGCCTCGATCAAAAATTCTGCCTGTTCTATCTTATCCATCAAGTCCTGTAATCCCCGTTGATTTTTACATAATCGTATGTTAAGTCACATCCCCAAGCCACGGCTTTACAGCCGCCGAGTTTTAAATCTACGGCTATCTTCACCTCATCTTGAGAAAGAATTTTTTTTGCAAGCTCTTCCGAAAAATCTACGCCAAAACCGTCTTTACAAACAATAATCGAACCCGCTTTGGATTTAAATGATACGTCAATGCTTTCGGGATTGATTTTTTCACCCGAATAGCCTATCGCGCAGAGAATTCTGCCCCAATTAGCGTCGGCTCCGAACATCGCAGCTTTAACAAGCGATGATTTTATAATGGTTTTTGCAACTGCTCTTGCAGACTTTACGCTTTTAGCGCCTTTTACTTCACATTCTATAAGTTTTGTAGCGCCCTCACCGTCCTTTGCAATCATCTTTGAAAGCGCTACCGTACATTTATTGAGAGCAGATTTAAAAACTTTATAATCTTGCCCTTCACTTTCTATCAAAGCGTTGCCCGCAAGGCCGTTTGCCAATATGCAACAGGTGTCGTTTGTGGATTGATCTCCGTCAACGCTTATCATATTGAACGACGACGCAACATCGTCCGAAAGCGCTCTTTGCAACATTCGGGGCGTTATGGCAACGTCACTCGTCAAAAAGATCAGATTAGTCGCCATATTGGGACATACCATCCCGATTCCTTTTGCTATAGCACCGATATGACAAATTGCGCCGCCTATTTCAAACATCACCGCAATAGATTTCTTGACCGTATCTGTGGTCATAATGGCTTCATTGGCGTCTTCGCTGTTATCGCCAAGAGCCGAATAAAGTTCATCAATCTTTTCTGCCATAGGATCAAGAGATAACTTTTGCCCGATCACGCCCGTGGAAGCAACTATAACGTCGTCCTCAGAAATTCCGCTTACGACATTAACGAGCGAACACATTCCGTTTGCAATCTCCAATCCGTCGCTGTTGCAAGTATTGGCATTTCCGCTATTGCAAATTACAGCCTGAGCATATCCATCGGCAAGATGTTTTTTTGTTACCAAAACGGGAGCGCCTTTTACAAGGTTGCTTGTATAAACGCCTGCCGCGCTCGCGCGTACCTCGCTTAAAATCAGCGCAAAATCCTTTTTCTCTCTATTTTTCCGTATTCCGCAATGTACGCCCGCCGCTTTAAATCCAATCGGAGCGCATACGCCGCCTTGTATCTCTTTTATTTTCATGTTTACTTAAAAGCCCTATTACAATAAAAGTCCCGTGCACTCGTCAAGACCGAGCATAATATTCATATTCTGAACCGCCGCTCCCGAAGCGCCCTTGCCGAGATTATCGAGAACGCCGGCCATAAATAACTGTTCGTTATTACCACTGACATAAATCTTCAAAAGATTGGTATCGGACAGCAAATTAGCAGCAAGAAAGGGCGGAGTCTCCTCACCCGACGCCACTTTTATAAAATTACGTTTGGCATAGTACTCTGCAAAATAGCTTCTTGCGGCGTTTATGTCAAGTTTTTTAGACATAAATTCAGTAAAAATGGGAACCACAACACACATGCCGCAATAATAGTCGCAGATTATAGGGTTAAAAATGGGTTTTCTTGAAAGGCCGCACTCCCTCATCATTTCGGGAATGTGTTTATGCGAAAGATTTAACGCATACTCTCTTGGTGAATCAAGCTCCCTGTCGCGCCCTTCGCTCTCATAGACAGCTATAGTTTTTTTCCCCGCACCCGAATATCCCGAAAGCGCATGCGCAACAAACGGATAATCGGCGGGCACAATACCACCCCTTACAAGCGGAGCAACAATTGAGATAAAGCCCGTCGCATAACATCCGGGATTCGCAACCCTGTGAGATTGGGCGATTCTTCTATACCTGTCATCTGAAAGTTCTGGCAGACCGTAAACCCAATCTGAATTCGTTCTATGAGCGGTTGAGGCGTCAATTATTTTGACATTGGGATTTTCAATAAGCGAAACGGCTTCTCTCGCTGCGTCGTCGGGCAAACATAAAAAGCAAACGTCTGCGGAATTTAAACATTCCTTCCTTGCTTTTTTGTCCTTCCTCTCTTCCCCGGAAAGCTTTATTATATTTATATCGCTTCTTACGGCAAGTCTGTCATAAATCTGCAGCCCCGTAGTGCCTTCTTTGCCGTCAATAAAAACGTTAAACATTATTTAATCTTTTTGCCGTCAAGCAACGCCTTGACTTTTATGGGCAATCCGAAAAGATTGATAAATCCCTGAGAATCGGCTTGATTATAACACTCGTCCTCACCGAATGTAGCTATATCCTCGCTGTAAAGCGAATAGGGCGAAGATATACCGGCATTCATAACGTTGCCCTTATAAATTTTAAGCTTAACGTCGCCCGTAACGGTTTCCTGCGTTTTATCTACAAATGCGTCAAGCGCTTCCCTTAAAGGCGTGAACCACTGTCCGTCGTAGACCATTTCGCCATACTTGATTGCAATAAGCTGTTTATAATGCTGCGTAGCCTTATCAAGGCAAATAGATTCAAGAAGTTCGTGCGCGGCGTAAAGAATTGTACCGCCGGGGGTTTCATATACTCCCCTCGACTTCATACCTACAAGCCTGTTTTCAACCATATCAACAAGTCCGACGCCGTTCTTGCCGCCAATCTCGTTAAGTTTATCCATAATCGATATACTATCAAGCGATTCGCCATCAATAGCCGTGGGAATGCCCTTTTCAAAATGTATGGTTAAATATGTAGCCTTATCGGGAGCCATCCAAGGGGAAACCCCGAGCTCACAAATTTTATCATAATCGGGCTCGTTCGCAGGATCTTCCAAATCAAGACCTTCATGCGATAGATGCCAAAGATTTTTATCCTTAGAATAATTAGTTTCCCTATTTATTTTAAGGGGGATATTATGCGCTTCGGCATAATCTATCTCCTCGTCACGGCTCTTTATCGACCAAATTCTCCAAGGAGCTATAATAGGCATTTCAGGCGCGAAAGCTTTAATTGAAAGTTCGAAACGAACCTGATCGTTCCCCTTTCCGGTACAACCATGACAGATCGCGTCGGCGCCTTCTTTTTTCGCAATTTCAACTATCCTCTTAGCAATCACGGGGCGCGCAAACGAAGTACCCAAAAGGTACTTATTTTCATATACCGCACCGGCTTTCATTGTGGGATAAATATAGTCCTCGATAAATTCTTTTTTCAGATCGAGAATATAAAGCTTGGAAGCGCCCGTTTTTATAGCTTTTTCTTCCAGCCCTTCAAGCTCGGAAGATTGTCCGACGTCACCGGAAACGGCTATAACTTCACAACCGTCGTAATTTTCTTTAAGCCAGGGAATTATTATGGAAGTATCCAATCCGCCGGAATATGCAAGAACTACTTTTTTAATTTTCTTTTCCAACTTGAAACCTCTGAATTCTTTTTTACGGGTATCCGCCCGAACCTTTTGAAATTATATAACAAGCTTATATACAAGTCAAGTAAATAACATGTCATTTTTAATATTTTTTAATCCGCAATTTGAATAAATTTTCAAAAAACGCAAAATAATGCATAATTATATTATTATTTAATGTATTCATGGATTTTTATAATTTCAGTAAATATTGACGAGAAATGAAAATTCTTTCATGCCGCGCCTTATTTCGGCATAGTCGGGAATATATTTAGAAACAAGCTTCCAAAAGGCGGGCGAATGATTATGGCAAAGCGTATGGCACAACTCATGAACAATTACATAATTTTGCATGTTTTCGGTAAGCATAAATAAGATATAATTGAAAGTCAAATTGTTTTGACTATCGCAGCATCCCCATCTGCCTTTATAACCCTTGATAGACACGCTTTGCGGAGTTAATTTAGTCATCCTTGCAAAATCATCAACTTTTGCATAAAAACCATCCGAAAAATAATCAGTATAAAGTTTTTCAATGTCGGCAACGCTTTTAACGCAGATTTTATCTGTGCATACCTCATTTTTTTCACAAAACACGAGCGGCAACTTTTTTCCCTTGAAATAAATCTGTCGCAGTTCTATTACGTCGTCATTTAACGCAAGGCGACAAGAATTATTATATACAACCTTTTCTATCCACTGCTCTTTGCTCTTTAAATATTTTTCAATGGCATCCATACGCATTGACCAAGGGCAACGCACCGTAATTTTATTGTCATCGGTGATTATTACCGTAATACTCTTTCTTTCCGAACGTATTAAATCGTATTTATATTTCATCGAACAAGACCTTCATCTGAACCCTTAATTCTCCGCCGACCCTTCCTTCAACAATATCCTCACCTCCGTTAGTCAGCCTGTAAAAGTCAATATTTTCCCCAATTTTACACTGCTTTACATAAGTAATCTGAACTTTTTTCAAATACTTACCTTTTAACTCACCGACGGAAAAAACGTCCATCATAAAATCAGCGTACTTAGTGTTATTGACGTGAAAGTAATGGTCGTAATCGGAATAACTTACGGATTTTGAATACAAAACATCGCCGGAATTAACTTCGGGGATTTTCCAATTTCTAAAATCTACACTGCGTTCCGTATTATAATTATCAAAATCTCCGTCCTTAAAAAATGCGCTTATAGGCAACATGGCATATGTATCCGTGTTAATCATACACCAACGGGCAGTACAAACGCCCACTTTTTCACCGTTGCAGAATAGTTCGAAATCTCTGTTGAAGATAATATGCTTCGGCACGAGCGGCCAGGTATGCACCTCTATCTCTTCGCCGAGTTTTATGGCGCGACTAAGTTCAATGTACCAATTTACAACGATAAAGCCTATATTTGCAGGTGAGATAGCATCATAGCCAAAGCCCAACTCGTCGGCAGACAAACATGCCGATTCCTCTAAAAACGAAAGAAGGGAAGAAAGCTTTAAATTATCGTAAGCGTCGGCATCGGTATATCTCAAAGAGTATTTTTTGATATGTCTATACATAATATAATTTCCTTTAATAAATACTACCACTTTCACGGCAAAAAGTCCAATAAATAATCAAAAATAAGTAAATTATGTGTGGCATAGTACTATTTAATTTTTTCAATATATTGACAAATGTTTTAATTAATGTTATAATATACACAACTTACGGAGGAAAAACACAGTGGATGACGAAACAAAAGATATTCAAGACAACGCTGCAACCCCGAACGATCAACACAACGCAATCAGCGCGGATCTTATCAGAGGGCATATCAATACAATCATTCTCCGTACACTGTATGAAAGAGATAAATACGGTTACGAGATTATAGACGAAATTGAGAATAAGAGCCACGGGCAGTACACAATGAAACAGCCCACACTGTACAGCGCGCTGAAAAGGCTTGAAAGTCAGGGCTACATCACCGCATATTGGAAAACGAACGAAGTTTCCCAAGGCGGCAGAAGAAAATATTTTACTCTTACCGATAGCGGCCGTGAAATGGCTGAAAAAAACCAAGCCGAATGGGAATATTCAAGAACGGTTATAGACAGCTTAATTTCCGAACGGAATTTTGACTTTACGCAACCCGCCCCCACTGCCGTTGATTTTAAAATATTAAAAAACTCAACATCAAGAGTTCCCGTTGTCAAGTATAATGAAGCCGAAGACGAAGACGACGATGACGAAGAACCTTTAAACGAGCCCGTTGAGGATATCGATGCGGAGTCGGATACAGCCTCTGAAGAATATCGCAATATAATTACGGAGGGCGCTTCCATAATTAACGAAGAACCCGTTCCCGAGCCTATTCCCATCAACGAAACCATTGCAGCGGATGCGCAGCCTGCCGAACCCGTTCCAACCCAACCTTCCCGAATTGAAGAAGCTGAAGAAGAGGCTGAAATAATGCAAGAACCTGCCTCCCAACCGATGAGCGAGGAGCAGCGCAGACAAGTTCACGAAAATTATCTGAAGCTCATTTCAGAGCCCGTGCGCAAAAGCGACGAAGTTCCCGAAACACCCTATGCCGATGATATTGATACAAATAAACTGATTTACAACAATAGACCCGAGCCTGAAAGGGATTATAAAAATCTCGTAAATTCCTTATTCATTAAGACAATTCAGTCAAGCCCCGTCGAAAATGAGGTTCAGCCTGTCTACCAAAATAGCGATTATACGGCACAGTCGGCACCTGCACCATCACCTGCTCCCGTAACCGTGAATGCGGCGTTTGATTATGCAGGCGCCAAGGCGAACGACGACGGTTTGACGGTTAACACATCGAATTTTACGGTTTCAAATTCAACAAAAAAACGCTTCAACGTAAGTAAAGTACTGTTAAAATGTTCACTGATCATATTCGCAGTTTTAATGATCGAATTTGCGCTTTCACTTATATTTAAAGACAATTTAGGGGTAACGATTGCATATCCTTTAGTAATACTTGCAATTGCCTGCGTACAATTGATTATTTTCGGTATTCTGCGCTATATTGATTTCGGAAAATCCGCACGCAAACCCACATCTCTAACATATATAACGGTAAGCAGTGTATTTGCAGTTTTAGCAATATTGATAATTATCGTTGTATCCCTGCTTTTGAATATTGACTTTTCTTCTGCGGGAGATATTATGGCTAAGATAGTTTTACCTTGCATAATAACTTTAAACATTCCGTTCTTTGCAACCCTCTTTTATGTATTCAGTAAATCATGAAAATATTGATAATAGTAAAATCCAAACATAACGACAACACGCTTAAAGTTGCGGAAGCCATGAGCGAAGTTGCGCCCGTTACTATCGTAAACCTTGACGACGTAAAATATCACAACATCGGGCATTACGATATCATTGGCTTTGGCAGCGGCATTTACTACGGAAAGCACGATAAAGAATTAATTCGATATGTTGAAAATCTGAACAACGAAAAGGCTTATACATTTGTGTTTTCAACAAGCGGTTCAAAAAGCTTTGAGAAAAACAACTCAGCTTTGGTAAAGCTGCTTGAAAGTAAAAATAAAATAGTTTTAGGCTCTTTCGGATGTCTTGGGCTTGATAAATTCTTTATCTTCTCGCTATTCGGAGGGTTAAATAAAGAAAGACCTAATATGGAAGATTTTGAAGCGGCGCAGGAATTTATATGCAACATATTGCGTAAATACGAAGCATTAGAGAATATATAATTTAATAATTAATTTAGC
>CAZQNK010000030.1:0-17458 GCA_964594955.1 uncultured Clostridia bacterium
GAATTCTCATAATGCCACGCTTTGAAGCCACGTTAATAAAATAAAAGCGCTGCGGTTATTTCCGTGAACGTTTTTCGGCAATTCACTATAACCGGGCGCACCCGACATCTTATCGACCGTACCGCTGCGGCGGTAAGTCCTCGATGAGCTTATCTATTGCAAATGTATTATATAGGCTATAAATATATATGTCAAACAAAATTCAATGCTTTCGGAAATTCCGCAAGACTGCATAATTTTTATGTTAATAAAACTTTTATGAATTTGTGGATAACTTTTTTGTAAAATTTTAATAAATTACGCAAAAAACGTCGGAATTTGCGGTTATACACGTCAAAGCTTGATAAATTGTGGATAACTTTTTTGAAAATTTGTATATTAACAACTTATTCCGCACATAAATGTGGACAACTTTTTGTGGATAACCCGCACGATTTTTCCACAGTAAAGCCGCTTTTGCGGAAGTTATCCACATTTTCGCCAAGCGGGTTGCAATGAAGCTTTATAATATACACAGTGCGCTCAAAACGATAAAAACGTATTTTAATAATCTGTTCATATAAACGCGGCACGGCGGCGGGAGAACTCCCGCCGCCGTGCATATATAAAATTAAAAGGATGATGTATTCACTGTTTATCAACTTTCTTGCCGTAAATTGCGGATAAATCGTTGGAATATTTTTGCATTTTGTTGAAGGATTTGAGGGGAACACTGTCCTCGTACTCGTCAAGCTTCTTCATCTGGTCGCGCGAGAGTCTGGAAGGCACGTCTATTTCAACAGTAACGTACAGATTGCCCGTGCCGTTAACCGTCTTTACGCCCTTGCCGCGCATACAGAAACGCGTGCCCGACTGGGTACCTTCGGGAACGATCAACTCCAAAGTATCGTCTATACCCGGAACGCTGACCTTGCCGCCCGCAACCGCCGTTTTATAGGATATAGGCACCGTAACATACAGATCCCTGTCCTCGCGGCGCAACATTTTATGCGGTTCTATACGGAAATAAATATATAAATCGCCGTTTTCACCGCCGCCGCCCGGCGCCTGACCGTAGCCGCGCTTTCTGAGGCTTGAATCCTTATCCACACCCGCAGGTATATTGACGGTGAAACGCGTTTCCTTGCGGACATAGCCTTTGCCCTTGCAATCGGGGCATCTGTCTATAATCTTTTTGCCCGTGCCGCCGCAATCGGGGCAGGCGCCGACCTGAACGGTAGAACCGAAGATGGTGTTCTGCTGAAATCTTACCGTTCCGCTACCGTTACAGCGGCCGCATTTTTCAAATGCGGAACCGCCCCTTGCGCCCGTGCCCTTACAGGATGGGCAGCACTCGTTGCGCATATAGCTTACCGTCTTGGTGCAGCCCTTTATCGCGTCGAGAAAGGAAAGCTCTACCGTATGTTCGATATCCGCTCCGCGCGGCGTTCTCGTGCGCTGACGCGCGCCGCCCGCGAATCCGCCGAATACCGAATTTATTATATCGTCAAACCCGCCGAAACCGTCTGAAAATCCGCTGAAACCGTCGCCGCCGAAACCGCCCATATTGGGATGTTCAAGCTCGTAATCGTACTGCTTCCTCTTCTGCTCGTCGGAGAGAACGGCGTTCGCCTCGTTTATTTCCTTGAACTTTTCCGCTACCGTCGCATCGTTCGGGTGAAAGTCGGGATGATATTGCTTTGCAAGCTTTCTGTACGCCGACTTTATCTCGTCCTGCGACGCCGTTTTGGAAACGCCGAGGATATCGTAATAATTCTTTTTATCTGCCATATGTTAATCTCGTTGATTGAAAGATTAGCGTTGCCTTAAAGGCTTTAACCGAGGAAAATTGCAAGCGCAAAAAGCTTGCAATTTTCGTGGACTGTTTTACTTATGCTGATTGAATTCGGTATCGTCGCCGTTGTCGCCGTTGTCGCCGCTCTGCCCCGCCGCGCCCTGCGCCTGCTGGTACATCTTTGCAATTACGGGCTGAACGTCGTTGGTAAGCGTTTCCATAGCCGCCTTGATGCGGTCGTTATCGCCCGATTCAAGTTCCTTCTTAGCCTTTGCTACTGCGTCCTCTACCGTCTTTTTATCGTCTTCGGAAAGTTTGTCGCCCGCCTCTTTCAAGGTCTTTTCAAGGTTATCTATCATTCCTTCCAGATTGTTCTTGTTGTCAACCGCCTCTTTACGCTTTTTATCCTCTTCGGCATACTTTTCGGCGTCCTTTACGGCCTTATCTATATCCTCTTTCGAAAGATTGGTGGAAGCCGTAATGGTGATATTAGTGCTCTTGCCCGTGCCGAGATCCTTTGCGGTAACATTTACAATGCCGTTTGCATCGATGTCGAAAGTTACTTCAATCTGGGGCACACCGCGGGGTGCGGGAGGAATATCGGTGAGCATAAATTTACCGAGCGACTTGTTATCGCGTGCAAACTTTCTTTCGCCCTGCAAAACGTTGATTTCAACGCCGGGCTGATTGTCCGCCGCGGTGGAGAACACCTGACTCTTCTTTACGGGAATAGTCGTGTTTCTTTCGATGAGCGGAGTGGAAACGCCGCCCAAAGTTTCAATACCGAGGGTAAGGGGCATTACGTCGAGAAGAAGCACGTCCTTGACCTCGCCCGAGAGAACGCCGCCCTGTATGGCCGCGCCGATTGCAACACATTCGTCGGGATTGATGCCCTTGAAAGGTTCCTTGCCCGTAATACTCTTAACCTTGTCGAATACGGCGGGAATACGGGTTGAACCGCCGACGAAGATGACCTTAGATATGTCGCCGTAGGAAAGTCCCGCGTCGGACATAGCCTTCTTCATGGGTTCTATGGTCCTGTCCACAAGGTCGGAAGTGAGCGAATCGAACTTCTGCCTTGACAAATCTATATCGAGGTGCTGGGGCGCGCCGTCGACTACCGTAATGAAGGGCAGGTTGATGTTTGTGGTGGTCATGCCCGAAAGCTCTATCTTTGCCTTTTCGGCCGCGTCTTTGAGCCTTTGCATTGCCTGCTTATCTCTGGAAAGATCCACGCCGTTTTCTTTTTTGAAAGTTTCGACGAGGTAATTGATGATTTTATTATCAAAGTCGTCGCCGCCGAGGTGGGTATCGCCGTTGGTGGCAAGCACTTCGAATACGCCGTCGCCGATTTCGAGAATGGAAACGTCGAACGTACCGCCGCCGAGGTCGTAAATCATGACCTTCTGGTTGCCCTCCTGCTTATCAAGCCCGTATGCAAGCGCTGCGGCGGTGGGCTCGTTGATTATACGCAGAACGTTCAGTCCCGCGATTTTGCCCGCGTCCTTCGTAGCCTGACGCTGGGAATCGTTGAAGTATGCGGGGCACGTGATGACGGCGTCCGTCACCTTGGAGCCCAGATAGCTTTCCGCGTCGGCTTTGAGTTTTGAAAGGATCATCGCTGAAATTTCCTGGGGCGAGTATCCCTTATCTATATTTACTTTGTAACTTTCGCCCATGTGGCGTTTAATAGAAATAACCGTTTTATCGGGCTGGGCTACCGCAAGACGCTTAGCCGCCTGTCCTATAATACGGCTGCCGTCGGCTTTGAACGAAACAACGGAAGGGGTTGTTCTGTTGCCCTCGCTGTTGGCGATAACGACGGGCTCGCCGCCTTCCATAACGGCTACACACGAATTAGTCGTTCCCAAATCAATACCTATTACTTTTCCCATAATATATCTCCTTAATAGAATTTTTAACTGAAATTTTGTCTGTTCCGCACTTTATCAAAGCGCGGGAACCGAATTATATAACTAAACCGTAACGGCAACCTGCACGAAGCGTATGACCTTGCCTGCGGAGCGGTAACCCTTTTTCAACACGGTTTTCACGGTGTTAGGCTGCTCGCCGTCGCCGCAGGGGAAATTTAAAACGGCTTCCATGACGCTTTCGTCGAAGGCGTCGCCTATATTCACCTGAATTTCCTCTACTCCGATGGTTGCAAGCACGCTGTTAAAGCTCTTAATTACTTTATCTATGCCCGCTTTGGTCTTTTCGTCCGAAGCCGAATCGTAAGCGTAACAGAAGTTATCGGCCACGGGCAAAAGCTTTAAAACCGCCTCAGCCGCGCCGTCGGCATACGCCTTGGAAACGGCAGCCGAATTGCGCTTTCTGTAATTGTCGTACTCGGCTGAAACTGCGTACCACTTCCTCTTATAATCCTCGGCAAGCGCCTCTGCTTTTTCAAGCTGGGTGGGCTGCTTTTCCTTTACTTCAGGTTCGCTGTCCGCCGCTACGGTCTTTACTTCTTCGTTCGCCCCGGTCTTTAATTCTTCGTTTTCGGTCTGAGTTTCTTTTTTTTTTGACATTTATCCTACCTGCTATATAAAGCGGGAACCAACTCCGGCAGGAACGTCCGGCCGCCTCAGCCCGCTTTGTTTTTCTGTCTACATTATTAATATAAAACTTTCCGACTCGCCTTAAACAAAAAAATCACAAATTTTTTGCGGGCAAATCGGGTCGGTTTTTAAAAAGCATGTTACAGGGGCGGCTTTTCCATATTAATAAATTAATAAGTCCCTCCGCTTTTTAATAAGTCCCTCCGCTTTGACGGAGATTGCTGAAAAATAAAATTACATGCTAACCCGCCCGAGTATGCTACTACCCGGGCGGGTTATGTAAAAGTGATATTATCCTCCGGCACGCTTAAAAAAAGGAGACCCGCGGCGCCGTTGGTGTATATATCGATTAAAAACTTTCTTTCGCCAAAAAAAGTTTACACGGTGAAAGAATATTTTTTAACATATTAATTGTATGCGCATTTAGTGATTTTGTCAACAAAAATTGAGTGCTGTTTTCAAAATTTTACCAAATTTGGATTAATTTTTTTCTAAAAATTTTTTCCGATATTCCGCTTTCAGGTTTTTTCGGCAAAAAATTTAAAAATAGGGAGCAAAGCCGAAACCTTGCTCCCCTCTGTTATTTATTTTTTCATTGATTCGATCTGTTTTGCAACTTCGTCCTGCAAATTCTCGCTCTTCTTTTCAAGTCCCTCGCCCATTTCAAAGCGTACGAAGCGCACAACCTTGAAATTGCTGCCGATTACCTGCGAAACGGTGAGAGAATCGTCCTTTACGAAAGCCTGCTTCAAAAGGCAGTTTTCCGAATAAAACTTACCCATTTTACCCGCAACGATTTTTTCAAGAATTTCCTTGGGTTTGTTTGCGTTCTTAGGGTCGTTCTGCATTTGAACGAGCATGATTTCCTTTTCTTTTTCAAGAACTTCTGCGGGAACCTCGCTCTCGTCGATGTAGCCGGGGCGCGAAGCGGCTATCTGCAAAGTTATGTCGTGAAGGGTCTCTTCCGCGCCGTCTTTCACGTCGGAAGCGTCGACCATAACGCCCACCTTGCCGCCCATGTGGATGTATGTTGCGATTTCTCCGTTTGTTTCGTAAATCTCGAAACGGCGGATGGAAATTTTTTCGCCTATTACCGCGGTCTGAGCCGTGATGAAATCCTTAACTGTGCCGTCACCGAGCTTGCATGCGTTGAGCGCGTCTACGTCTGCGGGCTTTTCAGCCGCTACGACCTTGGCAACTTCGTCAACTATATTGTGGAACTTTTCTCCGCGGGAAACGAAATCGCTTTCGCAGTTAATTTCAAGCAAAACGCCCGTTTTGCCGTTTACATAAGCGCCTACCGCGCCCTCTGCGGCGATTCTGCCTTCCTTTTTAACTGCTTTTGCAATACCGCGTTCTCTCAAAAGCTCTACGGCTTTCTCCATATCGCCGTCTGCGTCGACAAGCGCCTTTTTGCAATCAAGCATGCCCGCGCCGCTTTTATCGCGGAGGGCAACTACGTCTTTTGCCGTGAATGACATTTTAATTTCCTCCTTTATTCTCTTACTCTGCCTTTTCTTCGGAATCCGCTTCAACAACTTCCGCAACTTCCGCAGCTTCTACATCTTCTGCAACTTCTACATCTTCTGCATCTTCCGCAACTTCTTCGGCGGCTACGGCTTCCTCAATCGATTGGGGTTCGCCGTCGTCGATTACGGGAGCAACGTATGCCTCGCCCTGGTTTGCCTCGATAACGGCGTTTGCAATTACCGAAGAAATGAGTTTTACCGCTCTTATAGCGTCGTCGTTGCCGGGGATAACATAGTCGATAAGATCGGGATCGCAGTTGGTATCCGTTATGGCGACGATGGGAATGTTGAGCTTGCGCGCTTCCGCAACGGCAATATCCTCGTTATGGGGATCGACGATAAACATAACGCCGGGGAGCTTGTTCATCTCTCTTATGCCGCCGAGGTTGGTCTGAAGTTTATCAAACTCGTCCTTAAGCTTAGCGACTTCCTTCTTGGGAAGAAGGTCGAACTCTCCGCTCTGTTCCATTTTTTCAAGCTTGACCATGCGGTCGATACGGGAGCGGATAGTCTTGAAGTTGGTGAGCGTGCCGCCCAGCCAACGTGAATTTACATAGTACATGCCGCAGCGCTCGGCCTCTTCCTTAACGGAGTCCTGAGCCTGCTTTTTAGTGCCGACGAAGAGCACGGATTTGCCCTCTTTAACCGATTCGCAAACGAAAGTGTAAGCTTCTTCGATTTTTTCAACGGTGAGCTGCAAGTCGATAATATGAATGTCGTTGCGCGCCGCAAAGATGTACTTAGCCATCTTGGGGTTCCATTTTCTTGTCTGGTGCCCGAAGTGAACTCCCGCTTCGAGCAGTTGTTTCATAGTGATAACTGCCATTTTAAATCCTCCGTTCTACCTCCCCGAAAGCGCGGCTTTACGGCGCCTATACGCGGTAATGGAAAAAGAATTTTACCGCCACGGAACGCCCGCCCTTCGGGTGTGAATTTTTACAGCCATGATATTTTAACAGACTTTATTTAAATTGTAAAGCGGTTTTTGCACAATTTCAATAAATCGTCAAGGTTTTCCCGATAAAAATATTAAAAAACCCGCGTGGCGGAACTTGCAAAAAGTTCCGCCACGCGGGTTTCAAACAATAAATCCGCTAACCGCACGCCTCGTTAATAGCCGCACACGTCGTTAAAGACGCGGACAAAATTTTTATATGCAAACTTTTCCAAAAACTCCGCGCGAAAGCCGTTGAGGGACAGATATTCAAACAGGGTTTGCACCTTTGTACAATCCTCCAACCCCTCGGGAGCGGGTATTCCGTCAAAATCGCCACCGAGCGCGACAACGCCCTCGCCTCCGACCTTTACAATATGCTTTACATGCGCGCACAGCCCCGCGAATATGTCGGGATTACCCACAAAATCGGCGCAGAAATTCACGCCCACGACCCCTCCGCAGTCGGCGACCGATTTTATCAGTCCGTCGGTGAGATTGCGGCTTACGTTGCACACAGCCGCCGCGTCGGAGTGGCTGGCAACGACGGGAATTTTTCTGTTTTTTAAAATTTCCTCCGCCCCGCCGTCCGAAAGGTGGGAAATATCCACAATAATTCCCAAGCCGTCCATAACTTCCACCGCCTGCCTGCCCGCGCCTTTCAGCCCGCGCCGTTCTCGTCCGCAAAACTGCGGCAGTCCCTCTTTAAACTTCAAATTGGGGTATGCGAGCGCGTTTTCGAAGTTCCACACGAGCGAAGCCATTCTCACGCCGTCCGCATGGCAATCCTTTATTTTTCCGATATCCGAACCTATAAAACCGAGATTTTCCACCGTGAGTATGCCGCCCGTAAGCCCGCTTTCGGCGCAATGTTCAAGGTCTTTGCCGCGCAGAACGGGATAAAAGCCGCCCCTCTCCTTTGCTTCGAGATAGGCGGCAAGATATCTTTCGTAGTCCGCCGCCGCGCCGCCGCCCTGAGTAAATACCGCAAAGCACTGCGCCGCACAGCGGCTTGATTTCAGTTTGGAAAGGTCGGTCTGCAAATTGCAATCTTCAAGCCGCCCGCCCCTGTCGCAACAGACGGTCAAAGTATCGCAGTGCATATCGGCGTAAATTATTTCCTGCATATGATTTTCAGGATCTTCCTCACGGGTCTGGGCGGTTTTACACAGATAACGGTCATACTTCCCTCACATTGATAATTATAAGGGCGACGCCCTTGACTGTCAGGTATGCCCCGCAGTCAAGCGCTATGTTGGAAATCCCCCTGCATTCGCCGTAGCTAAGCGTTTCGGGATAGCCGTATTTAAGCCCTTTGTACTCCATTATATGCACCGCGCCGCCGAAAGGCAACACGGAAAAGGTTTTGCCGCGGTATTTTCCGAGCTCCGCCCTGCCGCTTGACGGGAACAGTATCGCGCCGTCGTTGTACATAGTGCATTTTACGCCCTCGGAATGCGCGCGGTAGAGAAGTTGAAGGTTGCCTAAAAAATGGTCCTCCCTGCCGCCACCGCCGCCGTATATTTCGATTTCGTCCGCGCCCTCTTTCATAAGTTTGAAAAGGGCTATCTCGCCGTCCGTGAAATTTTTTTCCGACGGATAAATTTCTTCGGGCGGGGGCGAGGGAATTTCGTCAAGCGAATCGAAGTCGCCTATATTTTTATCTATTCGCACCCTGCCCTTAGCCCATTTGTACGCGCCGTCGCAACAGTAGACGAGCGCGCCGTTATCGTTGATTTTGCCGTGGTACGGCTCGCCGTTGAGCAATATAATACCTTTCATTCTTTATCCGATCATATATAGCGCATCAACCCTTTAAACGCGCGATAGTTGCGGACATATCCGAAGATTTAAACACAGCCGAGCCCGCAACGAGCACGTTTGCGCCCGCCGCGCGGATTGCCGCCGCGTTTTCTTCCGTTACGCCGCCGTCAACTTCGATATCGAGGTCGGGCATGCCGCAAGTTAAAGCATATTCCCGCGCCTTTTTGATTTTTTGCATTACTTCGGGAATGAACTTCTGACCGCCGTAACCGGGGAACACCGACATCAGAAGCACCATATCGCACAGCGGAAACAGAGGGAAAATGTTTTCTACGGGAACGTCGGGATTGACCACCGCTCCGCACTTGACGCCGTAGCTTTTTATAAGCCGCAGAGTTTCTTCCAAATATGTTTCGGAAATTTTTCTGCACGCGCCGTAGTGCACGGTTATGATGTCCGCACCCGCCGCGGCAAAAAACCTTACCTGCGTTTTGGGATGCTCTATCATGAGATGACAGTCGAGCGGCAATTTTGTAAGGGGGCGTATATTTTTTACCATTTGCCCGCCGAAAGTTATGGGTTCCACAAAGTTTCCGTCCATTACGTCGCAATGAATGAGGTCGGCGCCGCTTTGTTCCAATTTTTTAACAGCTTCGCCCATAACGGAAAAATCCGCCGAAAGTATCGAAGGCGCAATTTTTGTCTGCATATGTTACTCCTTTTTACCGTTGATTGTTTTAAGTATTGATATCTTTCGGATAACTTGCCCTGAGCTGCCCGCACGCGCCGCCTATATCCGCGCCTATCTGACGGCGGAGAGTGGCCGAAAGTCCGCCTTTTTCAAGCATGCCGAGGAACCTGTACGCCTGTTTTTCGGTAACGCTGCGCAAAGCGCGCTCCCTGACCTCGTTCAGGCGGATAAGATTTACATGGCACGGTCTGCCCTTTAAAAGTTTTATAAGTCCTTCCGCGTGTTCCGCGTCGCAATTTTCGCCGTCTATCAGCGAATATTCGAATATATACCTTCTGCCCGTCTTTTCAAAATAATAATCGCACGCCTTTAAAATTTCCGCAATGGAATACTTTTTCGCAACGGGCATGGTGCGGGCGCGCCCCTCGTCCGTGGTCTGGTGGAGAGAAACTGTGAGGTTCACGGGGATATTTTCATCGGCTAAATCATACATCCCGGGCACAAGCCCGCAGGTTGACAGCGATATATTGCGCGCCGAAACGTTTATGCCGCCCTCCGCCGTAACGTTTTTGAGGAAAGATATAACGTTTTCATAATTATCCAAAGGCTCGCCGCTGCCCATGAGCACTATGTTTGTGACGGAGCGCTTTCCGCCCGCGCCGCCGTGCAAAGCGTTTACCAGAAGCGCTTGCGAAATTATTTCGCCCGACGTGAGGTTGCGGACAAGCCCGCCGAGCGTGCTTGCGCAGAACTTACAGCCCATTCGGCAGCCCACCTGCGTGGAAACGCACTGCGTGTTGCCGTACTTGTACTTCATAAGCACGCCCTCTATAATATTGCCGTCCGCAAGCCCGAAGAGGTATTTTTCAGTACCGTCCGAACCGTAAAAAGTTTGGATAATTTTAACCGGCTCGTCCTCGAAACTTTCAAGCAGACTTTCACGCAGGGCTTTCGGAACGTTTATATCCGAAATTCTCTTGCCGCGCATAAGCCCGTCGTACAGCTGTTTTGCGCGGAACTTCTTTTCGCCCAGCGACAGTATTAAGTTTTCAAGCTCCGAAAAGCTGTAATCCTGCAAAATCTTTTTCATTATTTTTTAATCTGCTTCTTCCCAATGAGGCATTATTGTCCCTTTTTTACGAAAGAGGTTACGAAGAACCCCGCGCCGAGAGATATATTCGGCAAAAACTGCAACCCGAATTTGGTTTTACGGTGCGCAAGCGGCGAGGCGGGAATATTTAAGGCATATTCGGGGTGCAACCGCAAAAAATCATAAGCTACGCTGTCGTTTTCTTCGGGCAGAACGGAGCATGTGGAATAATAAAGTCTGCCGCCGTCTTTGACGTAACGCGAACAGTTTTCCAATATGGCAAGCTGAATTTTTACAAGCTCTCCGATATCGCTCTCCCTGCGGAACAGCTTTATATCGGGGTTTTCGTTTATGACGCCCGTGCCCGAACAGGGCGCGTCGCACAAAACTCCGTCGAACCTGCCCGCGAACGCGGGCTCGAATACCGTGCTGTCGCGCGTTTGCGCCGTGACGTTTTTTACGCCCATGCGCGAGATATAGCTTTCGATAAGCTCCGTGCGGTGGGCGTGGAGCTCGCAAGCGGTTATATGCGCGCACTTTTTGGAGAGAAGAACCGATTTGCCGCCGGGCGCGGCACAAGCGTCGAGAAAGTTTTCGCAAGGTTCCACGATATCGCAAATTGCCGCAGAACCGACAGACTGAAAAGTGTAATTGCCCTCAAAAAAGCCGCCGTCGCGCACGAAATTGGGAAACATATACACGTCTTTAAAGGGCGTTGCCGTATGCGGGGCGGATAGATAGCTATCCTTATCCCGCTCGAAGCGGACGCACACGCCCGGGCTCGGCGCGGATAATATTTCCGCCGCCTCCGCCTTATAGCTGCGCTTTATGCGCCTGCAAAGCCAGACGGGCGCGCTTGTTTCCACAGAGAGCCGCTCATCCGCGCGTTCGGGAAGGGGCGGAATTTTATAGGAGCGCAAAAAGGCGTTCACAAAGCCCGCGGCTCCCTCCTTGCCCGCTTTTTTGCACAGCGTCACGGCGAAATCGACCACCATATAGTCGTGTTTGCCCATAAATTCAAGCATATAGAGGGCTATTTTTATTATAAGCTTTACCCCGCCGCGCGGCGGTTTTTGCGCGTTTGCCCCTATGATATGCTCCAAATAAACGTCTTTTTCAAGAACGCCGTAACAGATTTTCACCGTTCTTGCACGGTTCAGGGGCTCGGTCGGGGTTTCCGCAATAGCCTGTTTTAAAAATTTACCCCCTCGATATACCTTTGTCAATACAAGATAGGGGTCTGCAAGGGGATTATTCAAGTTTATCGCCCGCCTTTATCTTTCTTCCGTTGACGTAGTCGGCGGCGCGCATGACTTTGCCGCCCGCGGGCTGTAACTGCGTGATATTTATCGCGCCCCCGCCGCATTTAACGCATATGCCGCGCTTGTCAGCGGAAATCACCTCGCCGCAAGCGCCTTCGCCGTTGGCAAGTTCGGAATTCAGAATATTGAGAACGACTCCGTTTTGCAGACAGTATGCGGCGGGTTGGGGGCTGAACGCCTTAATTTTACGCACTATCTGTTCCGCGGGGGCGGAAAAATCTATCTTCCCGTCGCTTTTCTGTACCTTTTTGCAATAGGTGGCCTTAGAATTATCCTGTAAAAGCAGTTGAAGTTCGCCCCTTTCAATCAAATCTACAGCTTGCGAAGCCGCCTCCGCGCTCAATTCAGAAAGCTTTTCAGAGAGTTCCCCGCAGGTCATGCCGCCTGTTTCGCACCGCAACACGAGCAAAATATCGCCCGTATCGAGGAAGAGTTCGGTCTTCATTACCGTGACGCCCGTATGCGTTTTACCCGCAAGTATTGCCGATTGAATGGGCGAAGCGCCGCGGAATTCGGGCAGAAGGGAAGCATGCAGATTCCACACGCCCGAAGGGAAACAATCAAGAACCTCCTGCGTCAAAAGCTGGCCGTAAGCGCAGGTTATCATTATATCCGCATTAAGCTTTTTAAGCTCGGCTGCGTGCTCCCTGATTTTTACGAAATCCAAAACGGGTATGCCGTGCGAAGCCGCGCAAACTTTTACGGGCGTGGGGGTAAGCGTTTTCTTTCTGCCCGAGGGTCTATCCGGCTGGGTTACGACGGCGACCACTTCCCTGCCTTCCGATATAAGTTTTTCAAGCGCGGGAACGGCGTATTCCGGCGAACCCGCAAAGACGATTTTCATTTTTACTGTCTCCCGATATTTCAGGCAAAGCGTGCGGTAAATTTATTTAATCTTCGGGCGGGAGGTCGTACACCTCCGAAGCCCTGTCTATATACAAAATGCCGTCAAGATGGTCGAGTTCATGGCATATCGCGCGGGCAAAATACCCTTCCGCAGTGAGTTTGTGTTTTTTACCGAACCTGTCGCGGTACTCCGCTTTGACCTTATCGGGCCTTGTAACGGTGCCCTGCTTGCCCTTTACGGAAAGGCAGCCTTCGGGTCCCGTCTGTTCGCCCTTTTGCGAAACAATGACGGGATTTATAAGCTCATGATATCCCTCGCCGACGTCAATCACAACCACACGCTTTAAAACGCCTATCTGGGGCGCGGCAAGTCCCGCACCGTTTTCGGCATAGAGCGTTTCCTTCATGTCGGCAAGAAGCGCGCCGAGATCTGCATTGAACGCCTTGACAGGCTCGCTTTTTTCTCTTAAAACAGGCTCCCCCACCTGAACGACAAATCTTTTAGACATAAATAATAACTCCTTTCGCAAATTTTTCGGCAGAGAACGCCTGTTAATTAATATTTGTAATAAATCTTATGGCAACAGCTTGACCCGACAACGAAGTATTGCGCGATGTCGCAAAAATAAACGGAGCTTGACGAAGTATTGCGCGATGTCGCACAAACGCCTGAAAACGCAGACGCGCGCAAGACGAGGAAAGCGAGTATTTTTGAGGGGAGCTTACTTAGACGTAAGTGACCCGACAAAAAACGGAGCTTGACAATGTATTGCACGATGTCGCATAAACGCCTGAAAACGCAGACGCGCGCAAGACGAGGAAAGCGAGTATTTTTGAGGGGAGCTTACTTAGACGTAAGTGACCCGACAAAAAAC
Organism: uncultured Clostridia bacterium; assembly: GCA_964594955.1. GTDB lineage: Bacteria > Bacillota > Clostridia > Christensenellales > Borkfalkiaceae > Coproplasma. The sequence goes on from CAZQNK010000030.1 coordinate 13,387, forward strand.
GGAGCTTGACAATGTATTGCGCGATGTATGCGTTTTCAGGAAAGGTTGGCGGGATTTTCTTCCACATACACCAACACATTCCCGCCCGAATTATTCACGGCGATATCGTAAATCTTTTCAAGCAGTTTTGCGCTGTTTAAACGCATTAATACCTGATAGCGGTACCTGCGCTGAATACGTTTTACGGGCGAGTGCATACGGTTCAAAAACAGAAATTCCTGCGGTGAGCCCCTTCTCAGTTCCTCCACGGCGAAATACACATCTTTTAAAGCCGCCAAAGCGAGCTTATCATCTTCCGAAGTCACCATAACGCGCACAATCAGGGAATAGGGCGGAAAGCCCGTCGCCTTTCTTATGCGCACTTCGTTATCGAAAAATCCTTTATAGTCGTAATTCACGGCGTAGCGCAGAATGTAATTTTCGGGACAGTAGGTCTGCAAAACCACCTTGCCCTTAGAGTCCGCCCTGCCGCTTCTGCCCGAAACCTGCGTTATAAGCTGGAAGGTCCGCTCCCCGCTTCTGTAATCGGAAAAATGCAGGCTCATATCCGCGTCTAAAATACCCACAAGGGTTATCGACGGGAAGTCGTGCCCCTTTGCAATCATCTGCGTTCCCACGAGGATATCCGCCTCTTTACGGGCGAATTTATTCAGAATTTTATAGTGTCCGTCCTTGCCCGAAACGGTGTCGTTATCCATGCGCAGAATACGCGCCGACGGGAAAAGCGCGTTTAAATCCGCAACCACGCGCTGCGTGCCCGTGCCGCTGTATCTTATATGCCGCCCTCCGCATTCGGGGCAGGCGGTAAGCATTTTATATTTCGCGCCGCAATAGTGGCATTTAAGGCAGTCGTCCTCGCTGTGGTACGTCAGGGTGACGTCGCAGTTTTCGCATTTGGCGACAAAACCGCAATCGCGGCAGATAACCGTCTGCGAATATCCGCGGCGGTTCAAAAAGATCATTGCCTGATTGCCCTCTTCAAGCGTGGCTTTCAGTTCTTCGCGGAGAGCCTGCGAAAACGCGGTATTGTTGCCCCTCTTCACCTCTTTGCGCATATCGGCTATGATAATTTCGGGCAGGGGTCTTTTATTTATGCGCTCGGTCAGAGTAATCAGATTATACCTGCCCTCTATCGCCTCGATATAGGTTTCCACCGAGGGGGTCGCGCTGCCTAAAATGAGGTTCGCCCCGTTAAATTCCGCGCGCATCTTGGCTATATCTACGGTTGAATATCTGGGCGCCGATTCGGAGACGTAGGAAGAATCGTGCTCTTCATCTATTATAATTGCGCCGATATTTTCAAGCGGGGCGAATATGGCGCTTCTCGCGCCGATGGCTATCTTTGCCTCGCCAGAACGCAGCCTCCACCATTCGTCGAACCGCTCGCCCGCGGAGAGCCCGCTGTGCAAAATGGCGGCCGCGCCCTTGAACCGCGAGCGCAGTTGCGCAAGCATTTGGGGGGTGAGCGAAATTTCCGGAACGAGAAAGACGGCCGTCCTGCCGCGCTCGATTTCACGCGCTATTATTTGCAGGTAAACTTCGGTCTTGCCGCTGCCCGTAACGCCGTGCAGAAGGTGGACGCGCTTTGAAGAATTTTCAATGCTTTCAATGGCGGCGGCCTGCGCCGCGGTGAGGGTATGCGCCTCCTCCTTTCGTTCCATATCCGAAAAAGGATTGCGGATTTTGCGCCTTTTTTCTATAAAAGCCCCGCCTTTCTCAATAACGGAATTTACCGCGCCCCGCCCGTATTCCAGGCATAGCGCGGTATACTCATATTCGCCTTCTTCGGTAAGACGCTGCAAAACTTCCGCCTGCTTTCTGGCGGTTTTGCCGAGGTTTATGTTTTTATCCTTCAACACGGCATATTTAACGAAGGATTCATGCACGCGCCCGAGCCGCATTTCCGAAGGCAAAAAAAGCCTTAACGCTACCGCTTTGGGAACGCGAAAGCGTGAAGAAATGCGCTCCATCAGCGAAAAACATTCGGGGATGAGCGCGGGCAATTCGTCGAATACTTCCTTTACGGGGCGCACTTTTGCGGGATCTATGGCGCAGGTATCGGAAACGCCTATGACGAAGCCGTCGGCAAGACGGTTCCCGAAAGGCACCTTTACCCTGCAACCCACCCGTAAATCGTCCGGGCAGGAATATTCGAATATTCTGTCCACTTCGCTGTGGGCAATGTCAACGATGACCTGCGCGTACATTACGCTTTAAGTCGTCAGTCCTTCACGCACTTGATTTTGCCCGAAGCGATTTCACGGCAGGCAACTGCGAGTTCATTTATCTCTTCATGGGAAACGGAGGAAGAATTTTGTTCCATAATCTGGCGCGCGCGTTTTGCCGCAACCACGCAAAGGCAGTAACGCGAAACGGGCTGGCCGTCCGTTCCAAGCTGTTCTATAAGTAAGTCTACGGGAGGATTGTTGATCATCTTGCTCTCTTTACTCCTTTTATTATGTTCTCTATTTGCTCTACGGCGGTCGTCAAATCGTCGTTTATTACGGTATAATCGTATTCGTCCGCGCGCGAAAGCTCGTAATCCATACGCTTTAAGCGCTCTTCTATCTTTGCGCCGTCCTCGGAGCCGCGGTGACGCAGGCGGGAGATAAGCGCCTCCCTGTCGGGCGGAGTTATCATTATAAGCAATGCGTCGGGATAGGACTTTTTCACCTGCAAGGCGCCATCCACCTCTATTTCAAGAATTACGTCGCTATGTAAAAGCCTCTGCTCAACGAATTTGCGGGGCGTTCCGTAGAGATTGCCGAAGTGTTCGGAATATTCCAAAAAACCGCCCTCCCCGACGGACTTTAAAAAGGACTGTCTGTCGGTAAAAAAGTATGAAATTCCGTCTTGCTCGCCCTCGCGCGGCGGGCGGGTGGTACAGGAAACGGAAAGGGAATAATTGCCGCGCTTTAAAAGACGGGAAACTATCGTACCCTTGCCCACGCCCGAGGGACCCGATAAAACTATTAAAAGATTTGACATATTCGCGCTTTACTCCACGTTTTGCACTTGCTCGCGGATTTTTTCTATTTCGTTTTTAAGCGCCAGACCGAGTCGGGTTACTTCCAGATCGTTGGATTTTGAACAAATGGTATTGGTTTCGCGGTTGAATTCCTGCACAAGGAAGTCCAGCTTTCTGCCCACGAGCCGCTCCACGCAGATTGCGCGGAATTGGGATATATGGGAATTGAGGCGGGTCAGCTCTTCATCGATGTTGCTCTTATCTGCGAACAGAGCCGCCTCTGTAAGAAGCCTGCCCTCGTCGACTTCCGTAGATTCGAGAATTTTACTTATCTTTGCGGTAAGTTTAACCCTGTAATTTTCCGCAACAAGCGGCGCACGGGCCGCCACATCGCTGACAAGTTTTTCCACAACTTCCATACGGGAGAGCATATCGGCGGCAAGCTTTCCGCCCTCGGTTTCGCGCATGGCGTTGAGGTTATCGAGCGCCCCGTCAAGAGCCGTTAAAAGCGCGGAAACAAGTTCCTCGTCGGCAACCGCGGCGTCCTCGGTTCTGATTACGTCGTTATAGCGCAATATGCTTGTAACCGTAAGGTCGTCTGCGGCTTGGGGGAAAAGCTCTTTTACGCGTACGGCCGCTTTAACATACGCGGCGGCGGCCTGTTCGTCAAGGCGGATGACCTTTTCGCACTCGCGCCTATCGGTCAAAGAAACGTAAATATCTGCGTGCCCGCGCGTAAGCTTACGGCGCACGCATGAGCGGATTTTATCTTCAACCGCGTTAAAAATACGGGGGCATTTTACGGAAACGTCAAGATAACGGTTGTTGACCGTCTTTATTTCGACGGTAATTTCAATACCGCCGTCCTTATATTCTCCTCTGCCGTAACCCGTCATGCTGAACATGTATTTCTCCTTCCGCCCGATAGGGCAATCCATTCAAAGAACAAGACCGAAGCGCCCGTAAACGCCCGAATATAATCCTTAGGGCATAATACTGATTAATAATCATTATAGCAGAACGGTTTTAAAATTACAAGCAAAAGCGGCGGGTTGAAAAATTTTCCGTACAAATTTATATAATATAGAGTAAAAACAAAGCGCC
>CAZQNK010000031.1:0-9807 GCA_964594955.1 uncultured Clostridia bacterium
CCCTTTTTGACTGCGCCGCCGGGGGTTGCCGTCTTTACCGAGCATACGATTACGTCGCCGATATTGGCGAACTTACGGAAAGACCCGCCCAAAACCTTTATACACATAAGCTCTTTCGCGCCGCTGTTATCGGCCGCTTTGAGCCTTGTCTGAGGTTGAATCATAAATTTTACTCCTTATAAATTTGGACTTTCAACTTTTATGCCAGAGGATTGCCCTATACGCACATAAGCGAGGTGGGTTGCCAAGCTCTCCTTTGCGCATGAGAAACAATCTTAGTTATCTTCCGCAATACACGGCGCAAGCAAAATCACATTCCGGACTGAAGCGCTCTGTTTGCATACGCCCGCACTGAAACGGAAGCGATAATTCCCTTTAAGGGATTCCCAACGGGCAGATACAGGCAAGACGCGAAGCGGGAGGATTACCCGAAGGAGCTTACCTTTGTAAGTGACCGAGGGTAGCCGCACCGCGACAATGTATTGCGAAGTATATACGCGTTGAAATTATTTTGCTTTTTCGATAATCTCGGCAACTCTCCAATTCTTATCCTTGGAAAGTTTGCGCGTTTCCACTATTCTCACCTTGTCGCCTTCGCCGCACTCGTTGTTTTCGTCGTGCGCCTTAAAACGGGTCGACTTGGTAATGGTCTTTTTATAGAGGGGATGCTTGCTCTTTTCAACAACAGAAACGACTACCGTTTTATCCATTTTGTCGGAAACAACGACGCCCACTCTTTCCTTACGAAGCGTAGTTCTCTCTGCCATATTACTTGCCTCCTTGCGCCTTTATCTGGCGTGCGCGTATTACGGTGTTTACCCTTGCGATATCTTTTTTAACGAGGTTTATCGACATAGGGTTATCAAGCTGACCGCTCGCATGGCGGAAGCGCAGATTGAAGAGCTCGCTCTTTAATTCCTGCAATTTTTTCAGCAGTTCTTCGTCGCTTAAATTAACAACTTCCTTAACTTTCATTAGCGTCACCGCCTTCTTCAACCTTTTCCTTAACCATGAACTTGCACCTTACGGGCAACTTATGGCTTGCAAGCCGCATTGCCTCCCTTGCAACTTCCTCGGGAACGTCTGCCATTTCGAACAGAACCCTGTCCGCCTTGACGTCCGCCACCCAATATTCCACCGAACCTTTACCTGAACCCATACGGGCTTCAGCGGGATGCCTTGTGATAGGCTTGTGGGGGAATATGTCTATCCAAACCTTACCGCCACGCTTGATGAACCTTGTCATTGCAATACGCGCGGCTTCTATCTGTCTTGAAGTGATCCTGCCGCACTCTTCGGATACAAGTCCGTATTCGCCGTATGCGATGGTATTGCCCTTCTGGGCCCTGCCATGCAGCTTGCCGCGGTGCTGCTTTCTCCTTTTAACTCTTTTGGGGATTAACATTTTACTCTTCGCCTCCCTCCGATATTATAAGACGCTTAGCCTTGTCAAGCACTTCGCCCTTGTATATCCAGCACTTAACGCCGAGTACGCCGAAGGTGGTGTGAGCTTCCGCAAAGCCGTAGTCAATGTCCGCGCGAATGGTCTGAAGGGGAATGGAACCGTCGTGATAGCTTTCGCTGCCTGCGATTTCCCTGCCGTCAAGTCTGCCGCCTACGGAGATCTTAACGCCCTTTACGCCCGTCTTTGCAACTTTGGATATCTGCTGCTTTACAGCCCTTCTGTAGCTTACGCGCTTTTCAAGCTGAGCCGCGACAGCCTCTGCAACAAGCTGCGCGTCCTGATCGATTTTATCGACCTTTTTAACGTTGATGATTATCGCCTTGCCGCCTGTAAGTTTGGAAAGATCTTTTTTGATTACTTCTATTTCGGAACCCGCTTTGCCGATAAGCACGCCGGGACGGCCCGTAGAGATGCAAACTTCGATTTTGTTGGCTGCTCTTGCGATAGTGATTTTGCTGATAGCCGCGTCGTAATACTTCTTTTTAAGGAAAACGCGGATATCGTTATCTTCCTTTATATATTTGGAAAAGTTCTGTTTGTCGGCGTACCACTGGGTATCCCAAGGGGTGATAATGCCTACTCTCATTCCATGAGGATTAACTTTCTGACCCATATATCTCTCTCCTTAAACTTTCTTTGCGTCGAGTATCACGGTAACGTGACTCGTTCTTTTTAAGATTGCATGGCCGCGACCCTTGGAAACGGGCTGCATTCTTTTAAGGTGAGGGCCGCCGTCGGCGTAGCACTCGGCAACGATGAGGTCATCCCTGTCCATGCCGTTGTTATGCTCGGCATTGGCCGCAGCAGAAAGCAGAACTTTCTTTACTTCTTCGCTGCCGCCCTTGTTGCAATAGGTGAGAATGGCAGCAGCCTCCTCAACGCTCTTGCCGCGGATAAGGGCGAGCACCGTTCTGATTTTATAGGGAGAAATTCTGAGGTATTTAGCCGTTGCATAGGGACGGTTGTCCTTTTTTGCGGCAATTCTTTCAACCTTTTTATTCATGTTACTTGCCATAAATTAACCTCACTTCTTGGCGGTCTTAGCCGCATGCCCCTTGAAAGTTCTTGTAGGAGCGAATTCGCCGAGTTTGCAACCTACCATATCTTCGGTTATATATACGGGAACGTGTTTTCTTCCGTCGTATACCGCTATTGTGTGTCCCACCATCTGGGGGAATATCGTAGTCGCGCGCGACCACGTTTTAACGACCTTCTTTTCGCCTGCGGCATTCATTGCCTCAATTCTCGACATGAGCCTTTCTTCGGCGTAAGGGCCTTTCTTGACGCTTCTTGACATTTAGATATTCCTCCTTAATTTATTCTCTTCAAAATGAATTTGGAAGTGGGATTCTTCTTCTTTCTGGTCTTATAACCAAGAGCAGGCTTGCCCCAAGGCGTCATAGGACCTGCATGGCCTACAGGGCTCTTGCCTTCGCCGCCGCCGTGAGGGTGGTCGTTGGGGTTCATGACCGCGCCGCGGACGGTGGGACGAACGCCGAGGTAACGCGTCTTGCCCGCTTTGCCTACGCTGATGATTTCGTGCTCGAGATTGCCGACCTGACCTATTGTTGCCTTGCATTTGAGGGGAACGAGCCTCATTTCGCCGGAAGGCATTTTAACGGTCGCATATGCGCCTTCTTTCGCCATGATCTGAGCGGAAATGCCTGCCGAACGCGCGATTTGCGCGCCCCTGCCGGGTTTAAGCTCTATCGCATGAACGATGGTACCTACGGGGATATCCGAAAGGGGAAGAGCGTTGCCCGACTTGATGTCCGCGCCCGCGCCCGAAACAACCTTGTCGCCTACCGTAAGACCTACGGGGGCGAGGATATATCTCTTTTCGCCGTCTGCGTATGCGAGAAGCGCAATGTACGCCGATCTGTTGGGATCGTACTGGATGGATTTTACCGTTGCGGGTATTCCGTCCTTGTTGCGCTTGAAATCTATTATTCTGTACTTGATTCTGTTGCCGCCGCCGATGTGACGGACGGTTATCTTGCCCTGATTATTTCTGCCGCCCGACTTGCGCTTGTCGTGCATGAGGCTTCTTTCGGGCTTGTCGCCCGTAAGCTCCGTATACGCACTTACCGTCATGAAACGGCGCGCAGGCGAGGTAGGTTTATACCTTTTAATAGCCATTTTGTTCCTCCTTAGGACAGCGAGTTGAAGTACTCGATCGCCTTGGAATCAGCAGTGAGCTGAACGATCGCCTTCTTATAATCGGGGGTGTAGCCCTGATTGCGGCCCATTCTCTTCAATTTGCCCTTACAGTTTACCGTGTTAACGCTTTCAACCTTTACGTTGAACAGCTTTTCGACTGCGGCTTTGATCTGGGTCTTGTCAGCCGACTTTTTAACAACGAAAGTGTATTTTTTATCGGCAATGCCGTCGTAACCTTTTTCCGTGAGGAGAGGTTTGATAATTATGTCTTCTGCAAACATTATTCTCCGTAGACCTCCTCTAATTTCTCGACAGCCGCCTTTGTAAGAACGACTTTCTGGTTTGCAACCACTTCGTAAGTGGAAATTTGCGCTACGGGAAGGGTTGAAAGCTTTTGGATGTTGCGGGCGGCATGGATTACCTTTGAATCGTCGTTATCCATGAAGATTATAGCCGATTTATTAAGGTTAAGCGCCTTTTTTAACGCCTCCATTTCCTTGGTCTTGCCTTCTTTTACTTCGAGGTTGTCGATAACCACAAGTTCGCCGTCTGCAACTTTCTTGGAAAGCGCCGACAAAAGAGCGCCGACCTTTGCTTTCTTGTTCATATCCTTCGAAAAATCACGGCTCTTGGGAGCGAATACCACGCCGCCCTTTACCCACTGGGGAGCCCTTATTGAGCCCTGACGCGCGTTACCCGTGCCCTTCTGTCTCCAAGGCTTCCTGCCGCCGCCGCGCACTTCCGTACGGGTGAGGGTGGATTTCGTGCCCTGTCTTTCGTTCGCAAGGCGGGTAACTACCGCCTGGTGAATGAGAGCCTCGTTATACTCGGCGCCGAATACCTTTTCGGAAAGTTCGATTGAACCTGCCTCGGTGCCGTCCATTTTATAAACTTTAATATTAGGCATTCTCTCTTACCTCCTTACTTGACGGTGTCGTTAATGGTAACGACGCTGCCGTTGGGGCCGGGAACCGAACCTTTGATAAGCAAGCAGTTTCTTGCTGCGTCCACTCTTACGATTTCAAGGTTCTGTACGGTAACGTTATCAACGCCGTACTGTCCGGCAAGGTGCTTGTTCTTGAACACGCGGGAAGGGGTGCTGTTCGCGCCCATTGAACCGGGTTCGCGGTGCACGGGCCCTACGCCGTGCGTTTCTTTAAGTCTGTGCTGGTTCCATTTCTTGATTACGCCCGAATATCCGTGGCCTTTGGATACGCCGTGAACGTCAACCCTGTCGCCCGCGGCGAACACATTCACGTCAAGCACGTTGCCTACCGCATAAGAAGAAGTGTTGTCGAGGCGGAATTCCTTCATAACCTTGCAGGGAGCAACTCCCGCTTTTTTGAACTGTCCGAGCTCGGGCTTTGTAAGCGCCTTCTCCTTAACTTCGCCGAAACCGAGTTTCAGCGCGGCATAGCCGTCTTTTTCAACCGTCTTAACCTGCACTACGGGGCAAGGACCCGCTTCTATGACGGTTACGGGAATAACCTTGCCTTCGGGAGTAAATACCTGCGTCATGCCGGCTTTACGTCCGATGATTGCTTTATTCATTGATAAAGTTCCTCCAAAAAATTTTCTTTCACAATCGGCGGGTTTGCTGCGGAAGCAATCCTTCCGCCTGCTTTCCGTTCTTGTGATATTTCAGATACCGCGCTCCGCCGTCCCGCCGTTTTATGCCGTCGTCTGCTTCACGTAGAGTATCGTATTATTAAATTGAATTGCCATTAAACCCAAGCATAAATTAAAGCTTGATTTTGATATCGACGCCTGCGGGCAAATGCACCGTATCCAACAGTTTTGCGTTGGGGGTATAGATATCGATGATCCTTTTATAGGTGCGCTGTTCAAACTGTTCGCGGCTGTCCTTATATTTATGGGGCGAACGGAGAATTGTGATTACTTCTTTCTCCGTGGGAAGGGGGATGGGTCCCGAAATTTTAGCGCCGCTCTTTTTCATGGTTTCGACTATGCGTGAAGCCGCAAGGTCTACAAGTTCATGATCGTAAGCCGCAAGTTTGATGCGAATTTTCTGTCCTGCCATATTAACTCCTCTGCTAACAAAAATTTTATCGTCGTGTCAACTTGACCGTGTGTATCGCGGCTTCGGGCACTAAAAAAACACCAAAGCGGTGCTTAGGGTAAAGCCACGGTTAGTCGCAGAGGTCACGCCTCTACATTTGTCAGCATAAATTATCTGTTGCGGGAGCTTTAAAACCGCATTTTGCAGTAACTTTATGCCTCAACCCAATACAAACGGCAACGCAAAAACAATGCGCCGTTTCAACACGCTTGTTTATTATATTAAATAAAAAATTCTTTGTCAACGAAATTAAAGCTCTTTTTTAAAGGTTTTTAGGCATTTTTTGACTGAAATACCCCCGTTTTGCCCGATTTCGGATCAAAACGGGGGTACGTTGTCCCCAACCCACAAGATATTGTGTTCTTATCCCGCCGATAAGCCCGAAATTACGCCTGTTTTTGTTGCGTCAATTTTTTCAATAAAACAGGTATCATATTTTCTTATGGACTTTTTAAAATGAAATATAACAGGATTTTAGAAAATTTTTAACAACGTTGCGGGGAAATTTTAACAAAAAACTTCTAACGTTCTTCAAATTTAAAGAATTACCGCTCTACAATTATAAAAATAAAACCATCCGCGTCCAAACGTGCGAGGCAGGTTTTATGTTAACAGACGAAAATTTATATAAATAAATATTTTTCGATTTGGTATTGAAAACCGAAGAAATATATGTTATAATAATCAAAACGCCGCTTAATGCGGCAGATAAGGGGCTTAACATGAGTATTACATCAAAAGAAATTAAGAACATCGCCGTTATAGGTCACAGCGGCGAAGGCAAAACCACATTGTGCGAAGCAATGCTGTTCAACGGCGGCTCTATAGACCGCATGGGCAAGGTTGCCGACGGCACTACCGTTATGGACTTCGACGAAGCGGAAAAGACGAAACAGCTTTCCGTAGGACTGTCCGTTGCATATCTCTATTGGAAAGGCGTTAAAATTAATCTTTTGGATCTGCCCGGATTTTACGACTTTGAAGGCGAACGCCAGGAGGGGCTTACCGCCTGCGGCGCCGCAGTACTTGTAATCGGGGCAAACGGAATTATCCCCATCGGCGCGGAGAGCATAGTGAATTACTGCCTTAAATTGGGCAAACCGCTGATTATATTTATCAACGGCATGGATAAGCCCAACGCGGATTACGCGGGTACGGTTCGCGCCTTGCGCGAGAAATACGCGGGCAGGCTTGCGCCCATTCAGATCCCCATTATGGCGGACGGAAAGATGACGGGTTTTATCAACGCCATTCAGGAAAAGGCGTACAGGTTCTCCAACGTCGGCCCTGCGGAAATCGAAATTCCCGCCGAGCTGGAAGAACAATACCGCGACATGCGCGCCAGCCTTATGGAAACGGCGGCGGAAAACGACGAAAATTTGCTCGATAAATATTTTGATACGGGCGAACTCGTTAAAGATGACATCATTCACGGTATTCGCCGCGGCATAATGACGAACAGCGTAATACCCGTAATGGCGGGCAGCGCGTTGCAAAACAGGGGCGTTATAAACCTGCTAAACGAAATAGTGCAATATATGCCCACGGCAAACGAGCGCAAGAACACAATCGCCACCGACGTCCTTGCAGACGAAATAATAAACGTTACCTGCGAAGAGGACGGCCCCTTCGCCGCACAGGTATTCAAGACCGTATTTGACTCCTATACGGGCAAACTTAATTACATCAAAATTTTCCGCGGAAAGCTGCGTTCCGGCATGACGGTATACAACGCTACAAAGGGCAAGGAAGAACGCATCGGCCAGATATTCATGTTAAAGGGCAAGAAAGCCGAACTTGTACCCGAACTTACGGCGGGCGACATAGGCGCGATAAACAAACTTACCGCGACGGATACCAACGATACGCTGTGCGCAGTGGGCACCTCAATCCTGTTTGACCCCATACGCTTCCCCAAACCCACCCTTTCGCTTGCGGTAAAAGCCAACGTCAAGGGCGAAGAGGACAAGATGTTTGCGGGATTTTCCAAGATGTGCGAAGAAGATTACACCTTTTCGGTTGAAAAGCGCGCGGAGACGGGAGAGCTTATACTTTCAGGGCAGGGCGAAATACACCTTGAACTTATAGCAAAAAAATTAAAGGCACGCTACGGCATAGACGTTACGCTGTCAGAACCCAGAATACCCTACCGCGAAACCATACGCGCCACCGCCACCGCCGAGGGCAAGCACAAGAAGCAATCGGGCGGACACGGGCAGTACGGACACTGCAAAGTGCGCTTCGAACCCTGTGAAGGCGAATTTGAATTCGGGGACGAGGTAGTAGGCGGAGCCGTTCCCAAACAGTATATACCCGCAGTGGAAAAGGGCTTGCGCGAGTGCATGGCAAAGGGCGTGCTTGCGGGCTATCCCGTAACGGGAGTGCGCGCAGTGCTGTTCGACGGAAGCTATCACGAAGTGGATTCATCCGAAATGGCGTTCAAAGCGGCGGCTTCACTCGCCTTTAAAGAGGGATTGAAGAACGCAAAACCCATTTTGCTTGAACCCGTTATGAAGCTGAAAGTGGGCGTGCCGCCCGAATACCTCGGCGCGGTAATGGGAGATATTTCAAAACGCCGCGGCAGGATATCCGAAACGGCGACCGAAGGCGATACCGCCACCGTTCTTGCGGAGGTGCCGCTTTCCGAAATTGCGAAATATACCACCGATCTGCGCGGCATGACCCGCGGACAGGGCAGGTTCTCAACCGAACTTTTAGACTACGAAGAAGTACCCCCTCAGCTTGCGGAGAAAATAATTGCCGCCGCATCCGCAGAATAATACAGTTTATAATCAAATTATAATCAAACCCCCGCCCGCAGGTATCTGCGGGCGGGGGTTGATTATAAACAATAAAAACGGTCCGTCAATAATAAGTCGCTACGGCTTCTTCCGGCGGCTCGGCGCGCTCTACCGCTTCCGCCTGCAAAACAGGCCCTTCCGAACGGTAAACGGAATTATATTCTATCCCTACCTTGGCTGTGACCAAAAGCCAATCGCGCGTTTTAACGTTCTTCACAAGGCCGTTAAGATTGACGGCGAAACCATCGTAAGCTATATCCGCCTCGCAACAGGTCATGATATGTCTGCCGAGCACGATATAACCCTTCGGCGCCTTTTTGGAGACAGCCGCCATACCCTTGAATTGAACGGTTTTGCCGATATAGTTCCGTGTGTTTTCCGCCAAATCGCGGTAGAACCAGGCGAAGTCCCTGTCGGCTATTTCGACGACGGGCGCGTTTATATCGAAGGGCAGGGGGTCCTCTATCTCGTCGAATTCCGCCCTTCCGCCGACGTATTCATAGACTATATCGGGGCGGCGGGATATGCCGCGCACTATTTTATGGAACTCCTCCTTGCCGTATTCATCCTTGAAGCGGTTGAAAACGACCATCTGCGTCATCTGAATTTTATCGAAAACAAGCTGGCGCATGTTGGCGTTGTAATTTAAAAAAGTAGCGGAATCGAAGAAAGTCATCATCTGGTTGATTACCCAGCTTTCGGGCATGGCGGCAAAGAATTGGTCGAGCATCCAGGTGCCGTTAAGTTCAACCACTATGCGCTCCGCCTTGTATTTTGCGGTTATGCGCTCCATGTTTTCAAGCGTCAATTCTTCAACGCTTTCAAGCGTGACAACGGCGACGTCGTTTACGTTGAACCTTTGGGGGGCATACTCCTCCTCCCCTTCTTCACACACGAGCAGAAGAGTTTTTTCGCCGTTCTCCATTCTGGGATCTTCCAGAGTTTCCTGTATGAATTTTGTCTTGCCCGATTCCAAAAAACCGAGAAAGAGATAGACTGAGATATCCTGCATAATCAAATTACCGTCTTTTTTATACGCCGAACAGTTCTTTTAGTTCTTCCTCGTCCAGCTTTGAACCTATGACGCACAGCCTGCCCGTATATGCCGCAGAACCCGTGCGCACGTTTACCTCGCCGGGGATATAGTCGAAATGCAGCCAGCTGCCGCATTCGCAGGGCACTATGCCCTTTGCGCGCAGTACCGTGCCGAAACGGAGATTATCCGAAAGCGCCGCAAGCGCCTTTTCAAGTCCTTCTTTGGTAAACTTTTTGCTTGTTTCAACGCCCCAGCTTGTGAACAC
>CAZQNK010000031.1:9907-16477 GCA_964594955.1 uncultured Clostridia bacterium
CGTGGTGTCCGTGCTCTTCCTCAAGCTCTTTCAGCGCGCTTTCAAGCGTATCCGCGTGTTCCATAGCCGAGAGGATATCCTTGCCCGAAAGTTCTTCCCAAGGCGTTGTGACGACAGTGGCCTTTTCGTTGTGCGCGCGGACAAGTTCCACCGCCTGCGACAGCTTTTCGGGCGTGGTCACGTCGGCATGGCTGAAAATTATGCAAGCCGCCGTTTCAATCTGGTCGTTGAAGAACTCGCCGAAGTTCTTCATATACATTTTGCATTTATTTGCGTCCACGACGGCGGAAAAAGTATTAATTTTGCAATCTGAAAGATTTGCGCTTTCTACGGCGCGGATTACGTCGGACAGTTTACCCACGCCCGACGGTTCTATTAAAATCCTGTCGGGATGATATTCGTCGTAAACCTTATTCAGCGCTTTTGCGAAATCGCCCACAAGCGAGCAGCAAATACAGCCGGAATTGAGTTCGTTTATTTTTATACCCGCTTCCGCCAAAAATCCGCCGTCTATGCCGATATCGCCGAATTCGTTTTCGATAAGAACAAGCTTTTCGCCCGCATACGCCTCTTTAATCAATTTTTTGATGAGCGTGGTCTTACCTGCGCCCAAAAATCCCGAAAAAATATCGATCTTTGTCATACTGTTTTCTCCTTTTTTACGTCTACTTTTAATATAACCCGATTTATTGCAATATAAACCCGTTCATTATCTTGCCCGCGAGCTTTGCTCGCGGGCTGAAAGGCTATTTCTTTTTATAGGTGAGATTTCGGAAAGATCCGTCCTCCTTATGAATGACTATACGCGCGTCCTGATTTTCGGCAAGCGCTTTTGCAAAATCGATAGCTTCTGCCTGAGTGTTAAAAAGTTTTATCGCCTTGGCGCCCTTCGCCGCTTTCACCTGCCATTTATTATCGTCCTTGCGCTTGGAAATATGATAAACCTTGTTGGCAGGCTTCTTTTCCGCGCCGTCCCGATCGGCCGCAGTCGTTGCGGGTTTTTGAACGGGCTGCCCCTCCGCCTTTTTATCCGTCTTTGAAAGGTTATCGGAAGCTTTTTCGCGTTCGCCCCCTTCCTCTTCAACGTATTTTTCCGCAGGCAAAACAACGGGCCCGTCCGTCCGTTCTTCCCTGTCTGCCCGAGGTTTTTCAGGTTCAGCCTCGGACGGCTCGATTTCCGCGTCATCGGCGGCGCCCGCGCTTTCCGCTTTATCCTTGCGTTTCACGCACAGGGCAATTATGACGATTATTATTGCAAGCACAACCAACGCGATAACCAACCATGCCCAATTAGGAATAGCAAAAGAAACTTTTGTAAACCAATCCATAATTAACTCCCCCTTGCCGTTTTGGAATTTTTTAAAAGCGCCGCCACAGGTTGCGCCGTAATAAGAACCTTTAATATATTGTATATCAAAACGGGTGCAAAATCAAGTGAATTTTTATATTTTTCACCCGCCGACGCTAAAAGACAGCGCCGCCGCGTAAACCCGCGGCGGCGCACTATACCGTTAAAAACAATTAATACTTCGTAACTGAAACGCTCTTGATAACGATAGCCGTTTTAGGCACGTTGAAAGTTGCGGTAATTCCCTTGTCGGTCGTATCTTTATTGGAGAAATCGTCGTTATTATCCACTGACACGGATACGCTTTCGGTAAAGTCGGTTGAATCCGAATCGTAGTTATCTTCGATATAATCCGCGATATCTTCGATAAGGTCGTCAAGCACGTCCGAATCCTTTATTTCGCCGAAGGTGCAATAGCTGGAAGCCGAATAGCTTGAACCTGAACCTATCTGCAACATGAACAAGGACGTTGCGCAGTTGTACTTGTAGTTTGCGATAATAATCTGGTCGGAAGTAGGGGTCACGTAGACCTGTTGAGTGGTTTCCTTGGCGTAATAGAACATCTTCAGGGCGCCGTACTTTGCCGTAAGCGAACCGTTTTCTATTTCCTGATTTATATTGTTATAGAATTCGCCCATAACGGTTTTAAGGGACTCAGAAAGATCCCCCCTTTTGTATACGGAAGCCGTGAGCATGTTTTGCGCGAAAAGTTCGTCGTACTTGTCCTCAAGACAAATATCGCCATCGCCGAAATAATCGCCCAGATGACCGCCGGAAACAGCCGACGCGTACCCGTCCGCGTCATACGCATAGCCGCCGCCGAAAATATCCGTACTTGTATAGTTATGGATAATCGTATCGTCATAGAAGCCTGCGTCCGCAAGTTCGATAAAGTGCTTTACGGTCCGGGGGTACATATTCCTGTACATCTTGTATTCAAGCTCGTACGTGTTTGAATTGAATTCTACCGTGATTTTTACTTCGGGATGCTTTGTTTCGATAGTGCATCCTGCAAACGTTGCGGAGAATGCTACGACAGCAGACATTGCAACGCCGAAGATTAAAGTTTTTAATATACGTTTTGTCATTTTTTTGTCTTTCCGATTTGAATTTTAAAGATTTTTAATGTAATGCTACTTTATTTTACTTTTTATTGAGCTTACAGTCAAGCGTTTTGGTTTAAAGCTTGAAAAAACTTTAATGAAAAATTACCCTGCCGCGCTTACGGCAGGATAATTTTAATCGGTTTTTTAAGAAATTACTCTAAAACTGCGGTTGCGCCTGCTGCTTTGAGGTCTGCAACGATCTTTTCGGCTTCTTCCTTTGCAACGTTCTCTTTAAGTACGCCGCCCTTTTCAACTGCCGCTTTTGCTTCAACAAGTCCGAGGCCGGTGAATGCGCGTACAACTTTGATAACGTCGATCTTCTTAGCGCCAACGTCTTTAAGAACTACGTTGAATTCGGTCTTTTCTTCAACTGCCGCGGGCGCTGCCGCGCCAGCTGCGGGAGCCGCCGCTACCGCTACGGGAGCCGCCGCGCTTACGCCGAACTCCTCTTCAAGCGCCTTTACAAGCTCGTTAAGTTCAAGAACGGTCATGCTTTTGATTTCTTCGATAAACTTTGATACGTCTGCCATTTTAAAATCTCCTATATGATTATATTTTATTTAATTTGCGCTTTAAGGCGCGCCGCCTTTTGCGTTTTAAGGTAACGCCTGACCTGTTAATTTGCAATGCCAAAACGGGAATTCCCGCCCCGCCCCGCCGCGCTTGCGGCAGAAAATGAGTTATGCTTGTTCCTTGCTCTTTGCAACGCCGTCCAATACGCGGACGATGCCCGACAGCAGATTGTTGAGCACGCCTGCAAAGTTTGCAATGGGCGCCTGCATGGAGCCGAGCATCTTTGCAACCAACTCCTCACGCGAGGGCATGCTTGCAAGAGCTTTAACGCCTGCCTTATCTACATAAGAATTGTCCACGAAAGCGCTTTTAATTACGATCTTCTTTTCGTAATCTTTTGCAGCGGCTTCCATGAGTTTAGCCGCGCCCGTTTCGTCGGGTGCGAACGTCAACGCCGTGGGGCCGTTCAGATCCTTGTCGAACTGATCGTAACCGAGGCCGTTGAGAGCCTTTCTGACAAGCGTGTTCTTATAAACCTTATATTCGCAGCCTGCCTCTCTGCACTTGTTACGGAGAGCGGATACTTCCGCCACGGTAAGCTGGTTGTAATCTACGAATACTATCGACTTAGCCGCCTTGATCTTGTCCGTAATTTCCTCTACTACTACTTTTTTAGCTTCGAAATTAGCTGACATATTACCTCCTTCTATATTTCGCGCGCGACCGCAAAAACTACTGATTATTTTGCGGAAGGGCGATTTGTTTTTAAAATAAATTCCCTGCGACCCGAAAGGATGCAGGGAACCGAAAGGCTTTTATGCCTTTGAAAACGATTTTTTTCCTGTCACCTGAACGGGATATTGAGCCGAAGCACCCGCCGTCTTGGGTAGCAAAAATTAAATTTACGCTGAAATTATAATTTCCTTTGGGGAAATTGTCAAGCATTTTTAATTAACTTTACAAAATGCTTTATTTACGGCTTAAACCTTGTTGTAACTTACCTTTACGCCGGGACCCATTGTAGAGGTAAGCGTCACGCTCTTGATGTACTGACCCTTTGCAGCTGCGGGCTTGGCTTTGACGATAGCTTCCATAAGGGCGTTGAAGTTTTCGGTGATTTTATCGACGCCGAAAGACTTTTTGCCTATGCCGCAGTGAATGATAGCCGTTTTATCGAGACGGTATTCAACTTTACCGGCTTTAACTTCCTTGACCGCCTTGGCCACGTCCATGGTAACCGTACCCGACTTGGGGTTGGGCATCAAGCCCTTGGGGCCGAGAATACGGCCTATTCTGCCCACCATACCCATCATGTCGGGCGTGGTGATCATTACGTCGAAATCGAACCAGTTGTTGGACTGAATCCTCTGGATCGTTTCCTCGGCGCCGACGTAATCGGCGCCTGCCGCGGTTGCGGCGTCCGCTCTTTCGCCCTTTGCAATGACGAGAACTCTCTTCTGCTTGCCTGTACCGTTGGGAAGCACAAGCACGCCCCTGACCTGTTGGTCTGCCTGACGGGGGTCTACGCCCAAACGAACGTGAAGTTCGATAGTTTCATCAAAGTTTGCTTTTGCCGTATCGAGAACGAGTTTTACCGCCTCGGCAAGTTCATACGATTTGGAACGGTCGTAAGCTTTAACGCTTTCCGCGTACTTTTTAGACATTTTCATAAGTCACGCCTCCTCACTCTTCCACAGTTACGCCCATAGAGCGCGCGGTGCCCTTAACCATGCTGATTGCTGCCGCAAGGTCGGAACAGTTGAGGTCGGGCAACTTGGTTTTCGCAATTTCTTCAACCTGGGCCTTCGTCAGTTTGCCGACTTTATCCCTGTTGGGGCGGGCGGAAGCCGTTTCAAGACCCAGCGCCTTTTTGATAAGGACGGGCGTGGGGGGAGTTTTCAGCTCGAACGTGAAGCTTCTGTCCTGATAGATGGTGACTACGCAGGGAATGATGAGTCCTGCCTGTGCCGCCGTTTTTGCGTTGAATTCCTTGGTAAAGCCGGGTATATTGATACCGTGGGGGCCCAGCGTAGAACCTACGGGGGGCGCAGGAGTTGCTTTACCGGCGGGAAGTTGCAGTTTTACAACGGCGGTTATCTTCTTTGCCATAAAATATATCCTCCGACGTGGTTAAGCGGACGCACCATGAAAAGATTTAATGCGTTCTCCCACGAAATAAAACGTTTTTGCGGAATTTAATTTTCCGTTACCGAAGGGGCGTTTGCGCCCCTTTTTTAAACCGCGGGATTATTCCGCGATTTTCTTTATCTGTATATATTCGACCTCTACGTCTGTGTTTCTGCCGAACATTTGTATATTGACCTTAGCTTTCTGCGACGCGTTGTTCAGTTCCGTAACGACGCCTTCGAAGCCCTCCAAGGGGCCAGATTCAACGGTTATCCTGTCGCCCACGGCGAAGTCGGCGTCTATTACAAACTCTTCAAGGCGCATTTTGCGGATTTCGGCTTCCTTCATGGGAATAGGTCTGCCCTGAGGGCCGACAAAACCCGTAACGCCGCGCGTGTTCGTGACCCAATACCACAGCTGGTTAGAGTAAATCATTTTTATGAACACATAGCAGGGCAACAGCTTGCGCTCCACTATTTTGCGCTTGCCGTTCTTTTCCTCAATGGTTTTTTCCATGGGAATTTTGACGTCGAAAATCATTTCCTGCAGATTGTTGTTTTCGATAAGCCGTTCCAGGCTGTCCTTCACCATTGCTTCGTAACCCGAATAGGTGTGAAGGATGTACCAGCAGGGCTTTTCGGTATCAGCTACCATTGCCATGTTTTAATCTCCGCCGATAGTGGTTATTAAACTCAACAATTCCTGCAAGCCGTAATTTATGCCCGTAACTATAACCATGAAAACAAGCACTACGACAAGCACCACGCAGGTAGACTTGACCACCTTGGGGAAGGTAGGCCAGGTAACTCTTTTCAGCTCGGAAAAGGTTTCTTTAAGCTTTCTGCCCATACGAACAAATATATTGGGCTTTTTTACGTTCGTTTCTTTCTGGTTTGCCATAATATACCCCCGAATACGCGATTACTTGGATTCTTTATGCTCTGTATGCTTTTTGCAGAAGGGGCAGTACTTGGACATAACAAGCCTGTCGGGATCGTTACGCTTATTCTTGTAGCTGTCGTAATTCCTGTGTTTACATTCGGTACATTCGAAAGTTATTTTGGTTCTGACTTGTGCCTTCATTTGAGAAAACTCCGTACAAAAAAATTACACCCCCGTTTTTGGGTGTACTAAGAGTTTATCACTAAAATTTAACAGTGTCAACCGTTTTTCAACCATTTTAAATATTTTTTTGTAACTTATAGCGTCGGCGTTAATTTTTGCTAATTTGTTGAGAATTACTTCCCGCCGCGGCAAAAACCTGTCGCACAAAACTTAATATTATGCGCAATAGATACAGACAGGCGTTTTGCGTCTTTTTATTGCTACATGCGCGGAAGTTTTTTATGACGGCAATAGGGAACTTGTGCAAAGGGTGTGCTCCGATTGGAGTACGTCAGATTTTTATAGGGAAAAATATTTTTTACGGAAACCGCTTGACATTTACGCGGGGGGGGGTACATTAATTACATAAAA
>CAZQNK010000032.1:0-16200 GCA_964594955.1 uncultured Clostridia bacterium
GGCTTGCGGCGGTATTACCGTCGATAGTCAATTTTTTCATCAAAAAACCTCCGATTTTAAATAGCTTTTAAATTTTACTGAATGCAGTCTTCTGCATTATTTATATTATAACGCGCGGAGAAACAAAAGTCAATATCACTTTTAAATTTTATTACTGAAACGATAAAAAAATATTGTCATAAATTTCAACCGTATCGCTCAACAGCAAAATTTTACTTCTATTTCACTTTATTATGGCTTTAATTTGTTGTAAAAATCAAAGTGGTTTGGTATAATTTACAGTAATGAAATTAAATCGGGGCTTTGAAATTTGCAGGATATTATAATCAATTGCCGCAATATTAAATATACCTATGCGGGGGAAGGAAACGTCCCCGCAGTAAATAATGTTAGTTTCAGCGTACAGAAGGGCGAATTTATCTCCGTTATCGGGCATAACGGCAGCGGCAAGTCGACCCTGGCAAGATTGATTAACGGGCTTCTCGAAGCCGATTCGGGTAAGATTCAGGTTCTCGGCATGGACGTTTCCGACAGAAGAAATGTATTGGAAGTCAGAAAGCACGTCGGCATAGTTTTCCAGAATCCCGACAATCAAACCGTTGCCTCCATAGTGGAGGACGATATTGCCTTCGGACCCGAAAATATCGGAATCGACAGGGAGGAGATAGGCAGAAGAATAGATTGGGCGCTTGAAGCGGTCGGTATGCAAAAATACCGTACGGCAACCCCGTCGCGCCTGTCCGGCGGACAGAAACAGCGCATAGCCGTCGCCGGCGTTCTTGCCGTTAAGCCTGACGTTTTGATATTGGACGAATCCACCGCCATGCTCGATCCGAAGGGTCGGCGGGAAGTAATAGAGGTTGTCCGTCGTCTGAATAAAGAAGAGGGCATGACCATAATTCTCATAACCCACTTTATGGAAGAGGCGTTGCTTGCCGATCGGACTATCGTAATGAACCGCGGTGAAATAGTGCTTGAAGGTACTCCCGAAGAAATATTCGAAAATAACGAGTTGCTTGAAACTTACAATCTGACCCTTCCCAGAATTACCGTTATTTCGAATTTGCTGCGTGCGGAAGGTATGGTTATAAAGGACGTCCTTCGTCCGGAAGATCTTGCGTCTGAAATACTCAAAAATATGAATGAACGCGGTATATGTAAAGGCAAATCGTCAACTTCGGACGGTTTGATAACGCAAATATCGCACGATTGGGATATAGACGTTAAAAATCTTGCTTTTACTTATTCAAAAAAATCTCCATTCGCCACTAAGGCGCTTAAAGGCGTCAATCTTCATGTGGATGAAGGTGAATTTTTCGGAATAATAGGGCATACGGGCAGCGGCAAGTCTACTTTAATTCAGCACTTTAATGCACTTATAAAACTTCCGCAGGCGGAAAAAAAATACAAAGCAAAAAAGCCGAAAAAGGGAGAACCGGCGCCGGTACTTCCGTCTATAACGGTCGGGCAATTCGATCTGACGGATAAAAAATGTGATTTTAAGTCGCTCCGTGCGGCAGTCGGCATGGTGTTTCAATATCCCGAATACCAACTGTTTGCCGAAAGCGTATTTGCCGACGTTGCTTTCGGTCTTAAAAACTTCAAAAAGGGCGTCACGGAAGAGGAAACCGAACAGGCTGTAAAAAGCAGCATTGAAATGGTTGGGTTGAATTACGAAGAAGTAAAGGATAAATCTCCTTTCGATCTTTCGGGCGGGCAAAAGCGGCGCGTTGCCATAGCGGGCGTTATTGTCACAAAGCCACATATTCTCATTCTTGACGAACCTGCCGCGGGACTCGACCCGAAAGGCAAGCAAGAGATAATGGAGCTTTTGCATAAAATTCACCGCGAATGGTGCAAAACCGTCATAATAGTTTCCCATGATATGGACGAGGTGGCGGAAAACTGCAGTAAAGTCGCCGTTTTATCTGACGGTGAAGTCTTTGCCTGCGATACCCCCGCGAAGCTGTTTGAACGCGTTGACGAGCTTCTGCCTTTGGGATTGGATATTCCGCTTACTTCAAAAATATCGCAGCAGCTGAAAAAGAGCGGTATAGAAATTTTCAGTAACTGTACTTCGGAAGATTTTGCAAACAAAGTGATAGAAGTTTACAAGGGGGGTGCCCATGCTTAACGACGTCACTTTCGGTCAATATTATCCTACAAAATCTTTCGTGCACAGATTGGATCCGCGCACAAAACTTCTGGCATTGATAGCGTATATCGTAATGTTGTTTATAGCCGATAATTTTTATGCGCTGTTTGCCTGCGCGCTTGTATTGATTATTTCCGTTGCGGCCTCGCGCGTGCCCGTGGGAAGCGTTTTAAGGTCTGTAAAAGCAATAATCTTTATTCTTATTTTTACCGCTGTTTTAAACCTTTTCTTCCACGGCGGCGAACGGCTTCTTACTCCCGAAAGTTGGTATGTAAAAATTTATCTTGAAGGCGTAATCTTTACCGTTTTCTTTGTTTTAAGGCTTTTCTTTCTCGTTATGGGGTCGTCTGTACTTACGTTAACCACCACCCCGGTAGAATTGACCGACGGCATTGAAAGTCTTTTAAAGCCGTTGAAATATATACGTTTCCCCGTCCATGAACTTGCACTTATAATGTCTATCGCACTCAGGTTCATTCCCACTCTTATCGACGAAACAAACCGAATAATTTCAGCGCAGAAGGCGAGAGGGGCGGACTTTGAAAGCGGTAACGTAATTAAGCGGGTTAAAGCCATAATCCCTATTCTTATACCGCTTTTAATAAGCGCGTTCAGAAGAGCGGAGGAGTTGGGCGATGCAATGGACGCCCGCTGTTATTCAGGCTCCAAAACGAGGACAAAGTATAAAAAATTACGTTTCGGTTGGCGCGATATTGTCGCCGTTCTTGTATTTGCGGCGCTTATTGCGGGGGTAATTCTTCTTAATATTTACGGAAGCGAAATTTTTCCCGAAGTTTACGAATTTATTAAATTAAGCTGATGAGATATGTTCTTGAAATAGCCTATGACGGCTCAAATTACGGCGGCTGGCAAATCCAGAAAAACAGCGTAACGGTTCAGCAGAGGTTGGAAGAAGCCCTTTCGGATGCGGTAGGGGCAAAAGTCAACGTTTCGGCGAGCGGCAGAACGGACGCGGGCGTTCATGCGGCGGCCCAGATTTGCCAATTTGACGCCGAAACAACAATCCCCCCCGAACGCTTTCCCGAAGCTTTGAATTACCGTCTGCCTGACGATATAAGCGTTTTAAGGTGCGCTTTTGCGCCTGAAAACTTCGACTGTGTCCGCAGTGCAAAAAAAAAGACCTATTGTTACAGAATTTATATATCTCAGCGCAGAAATCCCTTAAAGGATAGGTACGCCGTTCATATAAGGGGCGCGGTTGATTTGGATAAATTGAAATTTATTTCCCGTGTTTTTGTCGGCGGGCATGATTTTAAAGCTTATTGCGCGTCAGGTTCCGGCATAAAGACTACGGTCAGAACGGTATTTGCGGTAAACGTGGCGGTAAGCGAAAGCCGCGGAAGTACGGATGTAGAAATTTCTGTTACGGGCAACGGTTTTCTCTATAACATGGTTCGGACTATGGTCGGGACGATGCTCGGTTATGCACAGGGTGAAATTTCGGAAGAACGTATAATTCAATCGCTGAAAAAATGCGATCGTTCATGCGTCGGCAAGACGATGCCCGCCAAAGGGCTTACGCTTGAAAGCGTTGAGTATCCTTTCAGCCTTTTTACACGGGCTGAAACGTAAGATTTTTGGCAAAGCTATAATTTTTACAATAATTTCACAAAGTATTTTTATTCTTTACAATAATAGACTTTAAACTTATTTTCATCATAAGGGAGAAAGTCGGTCACTGTCCGACAGATTTTATTAAATATATGGATTTTTTCGAATACGCGAATATTGCAATGATGTTTTCTTATAGCGTAAATTGGCTTCCTTACCTTGTCGGGGGGCTGTGTTACGCCGTTGTTTTCATATTTTCGGCTGTTGCGCTATATACTATCGCAAGTCGGGAAGGATATAAAAACAAGTGGATGGCGTTCGTGCCTTTCTTTAACACATATTATATAGGAGTCTGTGCGCAGAAAAATAAATGCCTGAATATGGATGCGAGAAAGGTGTCTATGATAACGGCTATATTGGAAACTCTGCTTTTCGTCGGCAACTTGCTGTTTTATATCGCTTGCGAGATTCTTGAATCCGGCAATTATCTGCAACCGATAATTAATGAAATAAACGGTATTCCATTTTCGGATTATCGCGTGGATCCAAATCTCCCTTCTAATCTCGCATGGGCGGGATGGTGTTTTGAAAACATTGAAAATTATATCCTTTGGTGGTTACAGCTTATCTATCTCTTCTTCGAAGTGATGGTTTTATCGTGCTTCTTCCAGACATATGCCGCGAAGAGATATTTTATCTTCACTATAACGAGTATTCTGTTCCCCATACAAGGCGTCTTGTTCTTCGTGCTCAGAAATAACAAAGGCATGAATTATCGCGACTACATCCGCCGCGAACAGGAAAAACAATACAGGGTGTATAGGGAGCATTATAACCAGAACAATAACCCTTATAATAATTCCTACAATAATCCGTATAATAATCCCTATAACCAAAATCCTTATTCTAACGGAGATTATAATCAGCAGGGCGGCGGTCAGTCTAATGCGGGAAATTCTGCGGGAACGTACGATGACCCGTTTTCGGAATTTAACGACGGTGGATCTGGAAATTCCTCAAATTCGGGCGGGGATCCCTTTGATTTAAATTGAATTCAATAATTAAAAATATTAACGGGCGCAATATATTGTCTGCCCGTTTTTTCTTGCATTTATAAAATATTGGTGTTATAATTGGTTTAAATAAATATATAAGTTAAAATTATACTTTGCGCCGATACGGTGCTTATGTTTGCGAATAAAGCCATGAAAAACAGCATTGCCGCGATCTCAACAGCCAACGGTACCGGAGGGGTCGCAATAATAAGAATAAGCGGCGAAGACAGCCTTGCAATCGCGGAGAAGATGTTTTCTTCATTTCCGCCGGAGATTGAACCCAATCATATGTATGCGGGTAAAATTTCGGGCGAGGGCTTTACGGACTATGGCTTTGCCGTATATTTCGGCGCACCCAAATCGTTCACAGGGGAGGATATTGTAGAGTTTCATTGCCACGGCGGCGTGCAAATTTCCCGCGGAATACTTAAAAAGGCGCTTTCCCTCGGCGCAAGGGCCGCGGAAAAGGGGGAATTTACAAAACGCGCATACTTAAACGGAAAGCTCACGCTATCGTCAGCCGAAGGCATGATAGACATGATAAATGCGGAAAGTCTTGCGCTTGTCCGCGCAGGCAGTATGATGTATACTGAAAAACTGTCTGCTGAAGTTTTTGCGTTGCAGGATAAACTTAAAGACGCGCTTGCCCGTATAGCGGTTGAGATTGATTATCCCGAAGAGGATGCTGCGGGCGACGATTTAAAGATGATAAACGCGCAACTTAAAGATGTGTATTCGGGCGTTAAAACGCTTTTAAACAGTTATAACAGCGGCAAAAAGATAAAACACGGAGTTACTGTCGCTATTTGCGGTTTGCCGAACGTAGGCAAAAGTTCGCTTTTGAATACTCTTTTGGGTTATGACAGGGCGATAGTTTCTCCCGTTGCGGGCACAACGCGCGATTCTGTTGAAGGCTCGCTTGAAATTTCCGGCGTTTTATATAATTTTATCGATACGGCAGGTATAAGGGAACGCGCGGGCGAGGTTGAAAAAATCGGCATCGAACGTGCGAAAAAAATAATTGAAAGTGCGGATGTAGTTCTTAGTTTGTCCGACGGCGGTGGTTGGGCGGAAATACCCGACGCAAGCGGAGAATTGATAAAAGTTTTCAATAAATCCGATGTTAAAACTCCGTCGGGCGGTTATGACATAGCGATCTCCGTAAAGACGGGCAGAGGAATCGAAGAGCTTAAAACTTTAATTTCAATGAAAGGCGTCGGGGAGCTTACCTCCGATAAAGCATATATCGTTGAAGAGAGGCACATGCAGTCGCTTGAAGAAGCGGCAAATTCCTTGAATAATGCCATTTCTGCATTTGATGAACTTTCGTTGGATATCCTTTCGGTTGACCTTCGCGACGCGTGGGAATCCCTCGGGGAGATAACGGGTGAGACGGCTAGCGAAGAGATAGTAAACAGGGTTTTTGAAAAATTCTGTGTAGGAAAATAAAATTATAAATCGGTAATAATATGGTAAATCTGGAATTATACAGGGTATTTTATACCGTTGCAAAGAGCGGCAGTCTTACAAAAGCCGCGCAGGAGTTGTACATTTCCCAGCCTGCGGTTTCCCAATCCATTAAGCAGCTTGAAAACCAGCTCGGCGTCACGCTTTTTAACCGCACGCATAGGGGAATGGAACTTTCTGCGTCGGGAGGCAAGGCGATAATCGGTCAGATTGAGGAAGCGTTGAATCTGATCGAATCGGCGGAGAGCAAGCTGACCGTGTTAAAAACTACGGCCACGGGTGTAATAAAAATCGGGGCGACTGACTCCATTTTCTATTATCTTCTTGCCGATAAAATTGCCGAATATAATGAAAAATATCCCGCAGTAAAGTTTGAACTCATTTCTTCAACGTCGCCTTATACTTTGAATCTTTTGAAAGAAGGGAAGTGCGATATAGCTTTTATCAACCTTCCTCTGGAAGACAGCGAGGTAAAATTCTGCGGAACCGTCTCGCACTTATCCGATATTTTCGTGGTGGGCAAGAAGTATGCGGATTTAAAGGACGAAGTCGTTCCTTTGAAAAAATTGCAGGAACTTCCGCTAATGATGATCGAGGAAAATACTGTAGCCCGCCGTTCGTTAAGTTCTTATCTCAGTACTCTCGGAATAACGCTCAATCCCGATATCGAACTTGCCAATTGGGATTTAATGATAAAGCTTGCCGCCAAAGGCATGGGAGTGGGGTGTATTCCGCGTGAATACTGTAAAAATCAGCTTGAAAGCGGGGAATTATATGAACTCAATACCGATCCCGCGCTTCCCGTGCGCGGAGTGGGCATAGCGCTCATTAAGAATGCTCCTCTGTCATTTGCAATGCGCGAATTCATAGCAATGTTTGAACAGGATTAATATAAACGGGAACAATAATGTTATGAAGTATACCGAATTAAAAAACAGTCTTAATGAGGGTGCGTGCAACGTATATCTGCTTGAAGGCGATGACGCTTATTTCCGTCTGAACGGAGAAGAGCTTATAAAGTCGGCTTTTTTACAGATGCCTGAGCTGAATTATACGTCTTATGAGGGCGAAAATTTAAAGGGTTCAGCGTATACCGAATTCGTTGCGGCTTTGAAAAACTATCCTTTCATGTCGGAGAAACGTATAGTTAAAGTTTCGGAGTTTTACCCTTCGGACAGCGACTTCGAACGCTATATAAAACCGCTTCTTTCGGATTTTCCCCAGACAGCTGTTTTAATTATTGTAAATTCCGTAGCGAAGAAGGGGGTAGATCTTAAACGCTGCCGCGGCATAACTTACGTCGATTGCAACAAGGCCGACAGGGATACGGTTGCTAAGTGGATTTACATCACTTTAAAGCGTTCGGGTATTAACGCACAGGTTTCCGTTTGTGAAGCTGTGGCGGACTATTGTCTTTGCGATATGGCGCGCGTTAGCGTTGAAACACAAAAACTTATCGATTATAAGTTAAGCGGAGAACTGACCAAAGAGGAGGCGGATTCTCTCGTATATAAGGATTCGGAATATAAAATATACGAGATGAACAACGCCGTAGCAAGCCGAAATTTTTCTGCGTTTTGTTCTGTTGTTGACGATCTTAAACGCAGGGGTATGGATGAAATTCTTATCTTAAACAGTCTTTTTTCCTATTTCAGAAATCTTTTAACTGTAATTTCGTCGAACAGTTCTACGGCGGAACTTTCCAAGTTGCTGAAAATGAAGGAATACGGCATAACGCGAAGCCGTGAACAGGCGCGTTCAATGGGCAAAGAAAGACTGTCAACCCTCGTTAATTATTTGTATGCCCGTATATCCGATGTTAAAAACGGATTTATATCTCCGCAAAACGCTTTTCAAAACACAAAAAACATGATTTTTTTCGGCGGTGTTTAAATAGAACCCATTAAACGCTTTATTTTTTATTTTTAAAAATATATAATATTATTGAACGCATAATTATGCGATTGGGATCGGAGGTGCTTATGCAGTCTTTTGATAATCTTGTAAAAAAGTTTAAGGACTTCTTTGATGTAACTTTTTTAAAAGAGAATTATTTGGCTTTAATATTGCAATTGATATTATTTGTTCTTGTATTTTACTTTGTATTCAAAGTACTCAAAGACAACAAGGGTACAAAGTTTGTTGCGGTGGTGATTGCGGCCGTCGTGTTCAGCGGAATAACTTTTGCAGTCTCAGGCTTTATGTCTGAAATACTTCTTATCATCATTTTGATGATTGCGCTTATTGTATTTTCTATGTTCCATACGGAAATCAAGCGTACGTTGCTTGATGCAAACGTTAAAAAAAGCAAGAACACTTCCATAAACGTTTCGGGCATAGAGGATATAATTGATGAAGTCATCCGCGCCGTCCAGAATATGTCTAAAAACGATATCGGTGCGCTTATAGTTCTCTCGGACGAAAACCTTCCGGAAGGAATTATTGAAAGCGGCACGGTTGTAAATGCACGAATATCTTCCCAGATGATAGAAGCTGTCTTTTATCCTAAAGCGCCTTTGCATGACGGTGCAATGATTATAGAAGGCAACAAAATCTATGCGGCGGGATGTTTTCTGCCTCTTGCGCAAAGTGAAAATCTTCCTAAAGATATGGGCAGCCGTCACCGTGCGGCATTGGGCGTAACTACTGTTGCAAGCGTAACGGCCATAGTTGTTTCGGAAGAAACTGGAATTATTTCGATCGTGCGCAATGGCGCCGTCAAAAAGAAGTATGCCGATGTAGCCGATCTGAAGAATGCGCTTTCGGATT
Organism: uncultured Clostridia bacterium; assembly: GCA_964594955.1. GTDB lineage: Bacteria > Bacillota > Clostridia > Christensenellales > Borkfalkiaceae > Coproplasma. The sequence continues at coordinate 9,019 of CAZQNK010000032.1, forward strand.
ACTATTGGTCAGATCTTACCGCAGAGGCGAAAATCTGAGTGTAAAATCGCATTGAAGGATATTATTATAAGGATATTATTATGAAGAAAATAGGCAAATTTTTATATGGTTTTTTTACTAAAAATATTCCGCTTAAACTGCTTGCTTTGTTGCTTGCCGCGTTGACGGTAATATTAATAAATTAATAAGGTATGCATATGACCGTAAAAATACCTGAAATCCTGCTCCCTTCGGACAGGAATAATATGCACAGATGGGCAGTGAACGCCTGTGATCAGTTTACTTCGGATAATGAATATTGGAAGCAGGTCGAATCTATAACGGCCGGCTATCCAAGTACATATAATCTTATTTATCCCGAAATTTATTTAAAGGACGATCCCGAAAAGCGCATTGCGCGTATAAATGAAAATATGCGCAGATATCTTGACGGAAATATATTCGACAAATTGGAAGGTCTTGTGCTTGTAGAGCGTTCTACTGAATCGGGTACACGCACGGGTATTGTACTTGCAATCGATTTGGAAGATTATTCTTATGAGAAGGGCGCAAAAACTTTGATCCGTTCCACGGAAGCTACGATTTTGGAAAGAATACCTCCCCGTGTTGCAATAAGGAAAGATGCCCCCATAGAATTGCCCCACATAATGCTTTTATACGACGATGAAACAAATAGCGTTTTGAACGGTGTAGAGCGCGGTGAAGTTTTATACGATAGCGAACTTATGCTCGGCGGCGGGCATATAAAGGGCGCCAAAATATCAAATCCCGATAATGTTATTTCGTCTTTGTATAATCTGTGCAGTAAAGAACGTTCTGAAAAACGTTACGGCGTTTGTGACGGGTTGCTGTTTGCCGTTGGAGACGGCAATCATTCACTCGCAACGGCTAAAACCTGTTGGGAGGACCTCAAGCGCTCTCTTAGCGGGGAGGAGAAAGAAAACCATCCCGCGCGTTTTGCCCTTTGCGAAGCCGTAAACATATACGATACGGCTCTTAGGTTTGAACCTATTCACCGCTATATAAAATGCGACAAGGTTGAAAAGTTTGCTGAGGGGCTGAAAACTTCGGGTAGTTCTGCGGCGTATATTGTAGTAAACGGCAAAAAGAGTAAAATTCCTTTCAACGAAAATATTCCGGAAGGTATACGCGGACTTGATAAATATATAGCCGATTTCATTGCCGAAAATGGCGGTGAGGTCGATTATATTCACGGTGAAGATGGACTTATTTCCTACACTGAAAATTGCGGAGTCGGCGTAATTCTTCCCGCTATAGGCAAGGATGACTTTTTCCGTCTTATCGCCACGGGAGGCAATCTTCCGCGCAAAACCTTTTCTATGGGAGAAGGAAACGAAAAACGCTATTATGTAGAGGCAAGAATAATTAAATAAGGTAGCAAGAGAATATGTCAATAAAGGTATGTAAATTCGGCGGCACATCAATGGCCGGCGGAAACGTCATAAGTAATATAAAAAAGATAATAGATTCTGATTCTTCGCGCAGATTTATCGTAGTTTCTGCTCCCGGTAAGCGTTATTCGGGCGACACAAAAGTAACGGACCTTCTATATAAGTGCCATAGGGATATGAACGACGGAAAGTCTGTAAGCGAATGTTTTGCTCCCGTTCGCGCAAGATTTGTTTCTATTGTAAAAGAGCTTGGACTCAATTTCGATATCGATTCCGTCCTTGATGAAACGGAAAGCAGAATTGAAAGGGAATCAAGTGAAGATTTCACTGCTTCACGCGGGGAGTATTTGAATGCGCGTATAGTGGCTGAAGTGCTTGGGGCGAAGTTTGTAGATGCTGAAGACGTCATTTTTTTCGATGAAAACGGTCAGCTTGACGCCGAAAAATCTTATCAGGCTGTAAGTGAGGCATTGTCCGGTTGCGAACGTGCAGTCCTGCCAGGGTTCTACGGCAAAGGGAAAAGCGGTAATGTAAAAACTTTCTCCCGCGGAGGTTCGGATATTTCGGGGGCGATAGTAGCGCGTGCGGTAGGTGCATCTCTGTATGAAAATTGGACGGACGTATCAGGCTTTTTTGCCTGCGATCCGAGAATAGTCGATTCTCCCAAATGTATTAAGTCTATTTCATATAAGGAGCTTCGCGAATTAAGTTATATGGGTGCAAATGTTCTGCACAGTGAATCCATTTTTCCCGTCCGCACCGCAAATATCCCCATAAGAATAAAAAATACTTTCCGCCCCGAGGATGAGGGGACGGTTATTCTTCCCATTTCACGTTATACGCCTAACGGCAGCATTGTTACGGGCGTAGCGGGAAAAAAGAATTTTACCGTAATTTTTATAGAAAAATCTTTAATGAACTCTGAAGTCGGTTTTGTCAGTAAGGTGCTTGACGTTGTTGCGGCGGAAGGTGTTTCCGTTGAACATATCCCTTCGGGCATCGATACAATGTCGCTTGTCATTTCAAGCGAGCAGCTTACACATATAAAATCAGAGCGTATTCTGGAAGGAATTAAAAATGCGGTACACCCCGATATTATCAGAATAATAGAAGATATCGCGCTTATTGCCACAGTGGGGCACGGAATGTCTTCATCGGTTGGCACTTCTGCAAGACTTTTCGGGGCAATAGCCGCGGCTGATATAAACGTGAAAATGATTGATCAGGGATCGAGCGAAATCAATATAATCGTCGGCGTTAAAAACGAAGATTATGAAAAATGTATTCGCGCTATTTACAGTGAATTTTTCAAATGATTTTTGATCTGCAATAAGAAAAATCACCCCGCAGAGGGTAAAAAACCCGCTGCGGGGTGATTTTCTTTAAAAAGCGGAGGCAAACGCCTCCGCTTTTTAAACTTTATGATTTTGCCGAAAATTGATCTTTCCCGACGAAGCACAACGGACATTCAAAATCTTCGGGAATATCTTCCCATTTAGTTCCGGGTGCAATACCGTATTCGGGTGCGCCTTCTTCTTCATTATATTCCCAGCCACACACGTTGCATATGTATGTCATCTTAATCCTCCTGAAAGTAAAATATTTTATTTAATTTTATTATACGCATCTTGCCGTAAAAGTCAATGAAATTTAATGTAAAATATTTAAAAGATAAAGCGTTCATGTTATGGGAATAAATAAAACAGCGTCCGAGCGCATTTACTGCGTTAGAACGCTGTCTCAGTTGGCGCGGAGAAGAGGATTTGAACCTCCGGACGGGGTCAACCGTCACACGATTTCCAATCGTGCGCCTTAAGCCACTCAGCCATCTCCGCAATCGTTAAATTTCTTAACCGAACAATAATATAATATAAAATTTAATGAAAAAAATCAAGCGTTTTTGCGTGCCTATACATAACTTAAAAAACTTTTTATTATAAATAATGTCCATTGACTTTTTAATCGCTTTATTTTATACTGTTATTGTTCCGGGGTGACGGGCATAGGGAAAATATAAAATTTATTAATAGAAATGTAAAAAGAAGAGGAAGGCTTTCTATGGCAACAAGTAAGGAATTTATAAATTTTGAAAAAAGCGCATGTCTGCCCGTAGCTATCCGATGAAGGGGGAATATCTTTTTATTGTCGCGTAAAGCTTTTGGGCGATATTTGCGATAATAAAGTTTTATTGTAAATCACGCTTTCGTCACAGCGTATGTTGCCCTATGAGGAAAGAATTTTGCCCTATGTTGATGCAACAAAACCGCTCATTTGCTTTGATAATTATGAAAATTTGAAGTTTTTCAAAGTACTATGCGAGGCGATGTACCTTGAACTTAACGAAATATGGAGGAGAAATTGAAAAAGATTTTAGTAACAGGCGGAACGGTATTCGTGAGCAGGCGCGTAGCGGAATGGTTTAAAAATCTCGGTAATGAAGTTTATGTTTTGAACAGGGGTACCGGACAGCAGGTGCAGGGCGTAAATCATATTTGCGCCGACAGAAACAATCTTGGCGGCATACTTAAAAATTATTATTTTGACGCCGTTCTGGATATATGCGCATATACCGGAAAAGATATCGGAAATCTTCTTGACGCCTTGGGCGGATTTAAAGATTACGTTTTTTTGAGTTCTTCTGCTGTGTATCCGGAAACAAACAGCCGGCCGTTTAAAGAAACGCAGCCTGTCGGAAAAAATAAGTTTTGGGGTATTTACGGTACGAACAAAATCGAAGCCGAAAACTATCTGATTTCGCACGTACCAAACGCGTATATTCTTCGGCCTCCGTATATTTACGGCGAGGGACAAAATATATACCGCGAACCTTTCATATTTGATTGCGCAATGCTTGGCAGAAAATTTTATGTTCCTGATGACGGAACAATGAAGCTTCAATTTGTCAATGTATCAGATATATGCCGTTTTATAAATTTATTAATCACTGAACATCCCCAAAACCGCATATTCAATGTCGGCGGAGAAATTCTGGATATAAATAGTTACGTTGCACTGTGTTATGCTGTTGCCGGCAAAAAGTTGGATGTAGTATATGTCAAAGAGCCTTCTAATTACCGCGATTATTTCCCCTATGATAACTATGAATATGCGCTTGATTTATCCGAACAGAACCGATTAATGCCGAACCATGTCTTAATGAAGGACAGTTTAAAAGCCGAATTTGAATGGTATTGTAAACATAGCGGTGAGGTAAGAAAAAAAGATTACATAAAATTCATTGAAGAAAACTTTGAAAAGGAGTAATGCAGTGAAAATTATTGACGCGCACGCGCATATTGCGCAATATATCGCGGGCTTTACCTCCCGTGGGGAACTCCGCGCCGCGGGCGGAGGGAAAGCCGTATATGCTACGGGAGAGGTATTTCAAATGTTTCCTCCAGAAATGGGTGATATCGGCGTTACGCCCGAAGCCCTTTTAAAGGTTATGGATGAAAACAACGTTGAAAAGGCAGTGTTGTTACAGGGAAATTTTCTTGGCTTTCAAAATGAATACACTTATCAGGCGATAAAAAAATACCCCGCGCGTTTTACGGGCGCTGCAACGTACGACCCGTTTTGCATCAAGGCAGAAGAGTTGAAAAGACGTCTTTTCGAAGAATTGGGCTTTAAAGCCGTTAAGTTTGAACTTTCAAACGGCTCGGGACTTATGGCAAACCGTCCGCCCGTGTATCTTGACGGAAAAATCATCAACGACTGCTTCGCGTATGCCGGTGAAAAGGGATTGACCGTAGTACTCGATATAGGCAGGCCACGCAACGCTTGTTGGCAGGTGGACGCGCTTTCATCTGCAATTAAAAAATATCCGCACGTCACGTTTGTCATTTGTCACCTTCTTGCGCCTCAAAGGGAGGATAACGAGCTTCTTAAATCTGCCCTTCAAAAATTGGTAGCTCCCAATATCTATTTTGATATTTCGTCGCTTGCCCATAATCAGCAACCCGAAAGTTACCCCTATCCTACGGCGATAAAACATTTAAAAGTTGCAAAGGAAGCGGTAGGGGCAGATAAACTTATGTTTGGCACGGATATGCCAATGAACCTCACTCACGACAGTTATGCCCATTTAAAAGATTACGTTATAGATAGCGGCATATTTACGCAAAACGAACTTTCCGATATCTTTTACAATACAGCCCAAAAGGTATATTTTTAATTTAAACAGCTCCGCGCCTGTAATTGTCACGGGGCTGTTGTTATAATTTCAGCTTATACCCATATTAAGAAATACTAATATAAACGCGGCGCCGTTCGGTTTGATTTAATCATAAGCCTGTGTTATAATGTGTATAAATAAAAATTAATTTATTCAAGGAGTATCTATGAAGTACGTTGAGAAAGTTTTAGAAAATCTTAAAAAGCAGAACCCTAACGAGCCTGAATTCCATCAAGCCGCCACCGAGATCCTTACGACTCTCGCGCCTGTTGTCGAAGCGCATCCCGAATATGAAGCGGCAGGTCTTTTGGAACGTTTTGTCGAACCCGAACGCGTGATAATGTTCCGCGTTCCTTGGGTGGATGATAGCGGCAAGGTGCAGGTTAACAAAGGTTACCGCGTTCAGTTCAACAGCGCAATAGGTCCCTACAAGGGCGGACTTCGTTTTCATCCTTCCGTAAATCTTTCGATAATAAAGTTTCTGGGACTTGAACAGATTTTAAAAAACAGCCTTACGGGTCTTCCCATAGGCGGTGGTAAGGGCGGTTCCGACTTTGACCCCAAGGGCAAATCCGACAGGGAAGTTATGGCTTTCTGCCAAAGTTTCATGACGGAACTTTACCGCCATATCGGCGCTGATACGGACGTGCCTGCGGGCGATATCGGCGTCGGCGGCAGAGAGATAGGTTATTTATTCGGCCAGTATAAGAGAATTTGCGACGAACACGTCGGCGTACTTACGGGCAGGGGACTTTCTTACGGCGGAAGCCTTGTAAGAACGGAAGCTACGGGCTACGGGCTTATTTATATTACGGAAGAAGCCCTCAAAGTACGCGGAGATTCATTCAAGGGTAAGACAGTTATTATTTCCGGTTCCGGTAACGTTGCAATTTATGCTTGTGAAAAGGCGCAGAGCCTCGGCGCAAAAGTTGTTGCCATGTACGATTCAAACGGTTACATTTATGACCCCAACGGTATACGGCTTGACGTTGTAAAGGATATTAAAGAAGTTAAGCGCGGCAGAATTAAGGAATATGTTGAACGGGTAAAGGGAGCAACTTATACCGAAGGTTGCAAAGGCATTTGGACGATTCCCTGCGATATAGCTCTTCCCTGTGCCACGCAGAATGAAATTGATGCGGAATCTGCTACAATTCTTGTTAAAAACGGAGTTAAGTATGTCTGCGAAGGCGCTAACATGCCTTCTACTTTGGAAGCCATTGAAGTGTTCCGCAAGAACGGCGTTGTATTCTTGCCTGCAAAGGCTGCCAATGCCGGCGGCGTTGCAACGTCTGCGCTTGAAATGGCTCAGTCGTCGGGAAGAATGTTCTGGTCTTTCGAAGAGGTTGATGCAAAACTTAAAAATATTATGGTCAATATCTATCATAACATTGACAACGCCGCAAAAGAATACGGGTTTGAAGGCAATTATGTAATGGGCGCTAACATTGCAGGCTTTATAAAAGTTGCAACCGCAATGATGGCTCACGGCGTCGTATAAAACAATCTTGAATCATATCCATGGAAAATCCCCCGCCGCAGTGATATGCACCCCAAAAGTTAGACACAATTGGAGGTGCATATTTATATGTCAAG
>CAZQNK010000033.1:0-15639 GCA_964594955.1 uncultured Clostridia bacterium
AATTGTCAAGGAAAGCTTCTAGACTGTTTTTATATTAGAGATTACGGTGTGGACTAAGTGGCGATTCGGTTATACTTTACGGTATTCAAACCCTTAAAAGGAAACTGCTTCTACGGCGACGGGAAGTGGGGGTGAGGGAAATCCTACCGAACCTAAGCCGCAAAGTTTATTTAATATAAACCATTTTATTGTTCTGTTTACGCACGTCAGTGCGTATTATTTTTAGGCGGATATGGAAGAGAATCAACCAAATAAATCTAATAAAACGGCGCCAGACGACGCTCCCCCAAGTAAAAAGTTAAAAACAACCAATAAAAAGAATTTAAAAAATAAGAAGAACCGTCCCTACGCCTGGCTGACTTGGGGTATAAGCATCCTTTTTATTTCGTTTGCGCTTACTGTAATTTTCAGCTTTCTGACTGAAGCCGCGATAAAAGACAGCGCGGCATATATTTGTGTTATAGTACTTTTAGTGCTGCTCGTCTTAAATATAGGTTGCGACGTACTTGCAAACGCTATAATTTCATGCAAGATAGATTGCTTTCATGCTATGGCGTCCAACAAAATTAAGGGCGCAAAGCGTTCTGTGACGTTTTGCAGGAATGCAACAAAGCTTTCAAGTATTTTTGCGGACGTTATAGGTGATATTTGCGGTATTGTCAGCGGTGCTGCGGGTACCGCGCTTGTCGTTCATATCGCCGTTGCCGGTACTGCGGAAGAACTTGTTGCTTCTATTATGGTAAGTGCGGTTATAGGCGCGCTGACGGTAGGCGGCAAAGCAATATTCAAACACTTTGCAATAAAATATAATAAACAGATAGTTTTCGGCTTTGCGCGGTTTACTACCATATTCAAAAAGGAAAAGTAATGCTTGAAAATATATCAGACCGTAATATAAAAAATCTCAGCGTCAGCGAGCTTGAAATGCTTGCTGCCGAAATTCGTGAAAAGATTTCCTCAACCGTTCTAACGAACGGCGGGCATCTCTCGTCAAATTTAGGCGCGGTGGAATTGACCATCGCCCTTCATTATGTATTTGATTTTCCTGAAGATAAATTAATTTTCGATGTCGGACACCAATGTTATACCCATAAACTGTTATCCGGCAGGTTTGAAAGTTTCGATACGTTAAGACAAAAGGGCGGTATTTCAGGCTTTCCAAAAAGAGAAGAGAGCGAGTTCGACTGCTATAATACCGGTCATGCCGGTACGTCCGTTTCAGCTGCATTGGGCATAGCTAAAGCCCGCGATATAAAAGGCGAAGATTTTAAAGTCATCGCCGTTATAGGCGACGGTTCGTTCAATAACGGGCTTGTTTATGAAGCATTCAATAGTTTAAGGCTTTTGAAAAGCAATATACTACTGATTTTGAATGATAACGGCATGTCAATTTCGCCGACTGTAGGCAGTATGCATGAGTATTTGGAAATGCTTAGCACCGACTCGGTTCACCGTGAAAAACATCATAAACACGCTACTATTTTTGAGCGATTCGGCTTTAAATACGACGGCGTATATGACGGGCACGACATACAGTCTTTAATTAATAAACTTACTGAAATTAAGGAACGTCTAAGCAAAGAATCGGTTATCTTTCACGTCATAACGAAAAAGGGCAAGGGTTATCTGTTTTGTGAAGAGGATCCTGAAACAACGCACGGAATTTCTGTCAAAAAAGCTGAAGATATCACTTGCGAATATTCTCAAATTTTGGGAAAGACGCTTACCGAACTTGCGGAAAAGGACAGTAGAATTGTTGCCGTTACTGCCGCAATGACATCCTCTCTCGGGCTTTCGGAATTTTTTGATAGATTTCCCGACCGAGCTATTGACGTAGGTATATGTGAAGAGCATGCCACAATTTTATGCGCTTCCATGGCAACCGAAGGCATGAAACCTTATTATGCGGTATATTCAACGTTTTTACAGCGGTCGTTTGATGAAATAATAATAGACATATGCAGCCAGAATTTGCCCGTTACATTATGTATTGACAGGGCGGGCGTTTCGGGCGCCGACGGTGAGACGCATCAAGGCGTATTCGATTTATCATTTTTAAGTTTGATACCCAATCTGACCGTTGCGGTTCCTAAGGATGTACGCGAGTTTGAAGCAATGCTGAAATTCAGCGCTGATTTCAATGCGCCTATTGCTATCCGCTATCCGAGGGAAGGCAGAAAGATTTTTAATATTCATACAGCAATTTTATACGGAAAGTGGGAAAATATCAGTGATGGCGACGGCAAATATGCAATTATAGCGTGCGGTGAGCGTGCTTTAACATGTGCGATGGAGGCAGCCGAAAAGCTTGCAGAAGAAAACATTGGCATAAGGGTTATTAACGCTCGTTTTGTCAAACCTCTGGATACAGAACTGTTAAACAATTTGGAAGAAAAACACATAATCACCGTAGAGGATAATATTCTTATAGGCGGATTCGGTTCCATTATCGATGTATATTTCAGCGCGTCCGATAAAATAATTAAAAATTTTGCCTATCCCGACGGTTTCATTTCACAAGGCAGCGTCAGCGAGCAAATGTCCAGTTTGGGTGTAAACGGTGAAGCGATTATAAAATACATAAGACAACATGAGAATTGACAAATATCTTGCCGAAAAATTCGGTTCCAGAACAAAATCTGCTTCCGCAATAGAGAAAGGACTTGTTAAAGTAAACGGAAAATCCGTTTCTCCTTCATATGATGTAAAAGAAAAAGATATTATTGAAATCATTGAAGCGGAAGAAAGCTATGTTTCAGCGGGCGGTTTTAAGCTTGCCAAGGCATTAAAAGATTTTGATTTTTCCGTTAAAGGAAAAATTTATGCCGATATAGGGGCAAGCACAGGAGGGTTTACCGACTGTTTATTAAAAAACGGCGCGCAAAAAGTATACTGCATAGACGTAGGTGAAAATCAGCTTGACAATAGTTTAAAAGATAAAAACATCGTCATTATAGATAATTTTAATGCAAGAAATTTAAATAAAAAATTATTTTCCGAAAAATTAGACGGCGCAACAATCGACGTCAGTTTTATTTCGCTTACATATATTCTCGGCGCCGTTTCCTCTGTTTTGGATGACGGCGCTTATGTGTTTGCGCTTATTAAACCGCAGTTTGAGTGTGAAAGCCGTAAAGTGGGTAAAAACGGAATAGTAAGAGATAAAATTATGAGAGAACTGGCAATTGTGAAAGTGCTTGAATTTGCAACTTCTTGCGGGCTCGCCCCTATCGGGCTTACTTGCGCACCGATAATTTCCGGCAAAAATATTGAATTTGTTACCATTATGGAAAAGGGAGGCACGCCCGTTGAAACAGAAAAAATGTTAAAGATGTTAATTTATAATTAATTGCTTAAAATGTTTGCATATTTGTATATTAAGTGATAAAATAATTATTGTATGAAAGCGGGGCTGTATTTTAATAAAAATTATATTTCGGAAAATGAAAGCAATATCCGCAATATAAAAATATCGCTCAAAGACAGGGGAATAGGCTGTTCTGTTGTAAACGGATTATCTGATCTGGACGGAATAGACGTTCTTTTTGTGTTGGGGGGTGACGGTACAATCCTTACCGTTGCGGCCGAGTGCGCCATAAGAAAAATCAAGATAATCGGCATAAATTACGGACACATCGGCTTTTTGGCTGAATTTGAGCCTGAAAGATTGCAGGAAGCGGTAGATCTTGTATGCAGCGGAAATTATAAAATACAAAGGCGCAACATGCTTGATATTTGTTGCGGCGCAAACAATTGGCTTGCTCTCAACGATCTTGTAATACAGCGCTGTACAAGCGGATCTGATTTTTTAAATACGGTAAATCTTCACGCCGAAATTGACGGAGCTACCGTAGATAACCTTTCTTCAGACGGTATAATTATCAGTACTCCGACAGGCTCAACTGCATATTCATTGTCGGCAGGCGGTTCGGTTCTCACTCCGGACATAAACGCTTTCATAATGACGCCGATATGCGCACATTCATTACATTCGCGCCCCGTAATTTTCAGCGATAGTTCGGTTCTTAAAATAAATTCCGTAAACGCGCGCGCGCCGTTAGTTATTAATGTCGACGGCAAAGGGGTAGGGAACCTTCACAACGGCGAAAGCGTTATAATAAAAAAATCTAAGCACGTTGTGGATTTTATTACGAAAGACGAAAAAAATTTTTTTAATAAGCTACTTTTAAAATTAAGCATATGGAGTAAATGATGCAAAGAAATCTCAGACAACAAAAGATACTTGAAATTATTGCAACCAAGGAAATAGATACGCAGGACGAGCTCTGTGCCGAGTTGAATAAATTTAATTTTAACGTTACACAGGCAACTATTTCCCGTGACGTAAAGGATTTAAAGCTTTATAAGATAGCGGGCAATCAAAAAAAGTATAGGTATGCCAGCATAGATACTTATGTTGACAGCGTCACTGACAGAATGACGAATCTTTTTAAAGGATGCGTTATATCAATTAACAGCGCAAACAACCTGATCCTCGTAAAAACTATGCGCGGAAACGGTTCAGCTGTCGGCGTTTTTGTCGACTCCTTGCAAATACCCGAAATAATAGGTTGCGTTGCGGGGGATGATACAGTGCTGATAATAACTGACTGCAATGAAAATTGCCCCAACGTCGTTGAAGTTTTAAAAGATTTTCTTAAATAACCGATGTTAAAACGTCTGTATATCAAAAACGTCGCTTTAATAACAGAAGCGGATATAGAGTTTGATAAGGGACTTAACGTGCTATCGGGAGAGACCGGTTCGGGTAAATCGGTTATTCTTGATTCGCTCAATTTTGTATTGGGTTCAAAAGCGGACAAGTCCATGATAAGATTTGGCGAGCAGGAAGCTTTCGTGCGCGCCGAGTTTTCTGTTGAAGAGAATTCGGCGGCGGCAGAGTTGGTCAAAGGTTTTGATATTGACACAGACGGAGAAATAATCATAACGCGTAAATTCAACTCTGAAGGTAAAGGTAATATAAAAATCAACGGCAACACTGTAACGGCTTCAATGTTGAAATCGCTGACACAGCGCCTTGTTGATGTCCATGGTCAGAGCGAGCATTTCTTTTTATTGAGCGAAGACAATCAGCTTAAAGTCATCGACGGAATTGTCGGTCCCGACGGTGAATCGGTCAAGCGCAACATTACATCTTTGCTGCTCCATAAGCGGGAGTTAAAAGCAAAAATAGCAGATCTCGGCGGAAACCGGTTTGAAAGAGAGCGGAAGATGGACATGCTTAAGTATGCAATCGATGAAATCGGACGGGCTGATTTACACGAAGGAGAATTCGATGAACTTAAAGCGCGTCAAAATGTGATTGCAAATACAGAGCGCATTTTTTCGGCGTTCGGTGCTGTAAGAGCGGCACTTAGCGACGACGGCGGCTGTATAGATATATTATCTTCTGCGATACACAGCGCTAACGGCATAGCCAATCTTGATAAAAGTTATGAAGAGATTTCCGAGCGCTTACAAGCGCTGAATGCAGATGCCGAAGATATTTCCGAAAGTGTTGCTTCGTTAATAGACGAACTGACTTATGATGAGAGAGAGGCAGAAGAGATTGATGAAAGGCTTTCTCTTATAAAAGGATTAAAGAAGAAATACGGCGCGGATGAACGGGAAATTCTTGATTACATGTCATCCGCACAAGCACAATATGACGCCCTTTCCGATAGCGAAAATGCCATTGAAAAATATTCAGCCGATATCGAAGCGACGGACAATAAAATATTTTTATTATGTCAAAAGCTTACAGAATTAAGAAAATCTGCCGCACAGGGGTTCTGTTCGGGTGTTGTTGAAGAGTTAAAAACTTTGAACATTCCCGACGCAAAATTTGAAGTTGATTTCAAGCCTTATGACAGGAAAACAGCTAATCTTAACTCATCGGAAGGATCGGATCTTATTTGTTTTAATTTCTCTGCAAACAAAGGCGAGCCGTTGAAGCCTTTGAGCAAAGTTATCAGCGGCGGAGAAATGAGCAGATTTATGCTTGCCATAAAGACGAGGCTGAAAGCGTTAAACGATATTTCCACTTATGTTTTTGATGAAATTGATGCCGGCATAAGCGGTTTTACCGCACTGACGGTTGCGGAAAAATTTGCGAATATAGCAAAATTTACGCAGATCATAGCCGTTTCCCATCTTGCGCAGGTTTGCGCCGCAAGCGATAAACAATTTATTATATATAAGTTGGAAGAAGGCGGTAAGACAATTACAAAAATTAAAGGGCTTAACGCCGAAGAAAAGATAGGTGAACTCGTTCGGCTTACCGGAAGCGTTGATTCCGAAGCAGCAAGACAGCATGCCGTAGAATTATTGGCAATATTTAAAAAAAATTAAAGGCGGATTTATCCGCCTTTTTTCTTGCATAGATGAAGTTTTGTTGCACACAATACTATTATGTTTTACGGCAAGAAAATAATAAATGAGTTGCTTTTATTCGTAGCAACGGTTATATGTGCATTAGCAATAATCCCTGTTTCGGCCTCGGCTGATACAGGTTATTTATATCTCGGCGGCTTTCCTGCAGGATTTATGTTGAATACGACAACTGTTGAGGTTGTGGGCATCTGCGACGTTATGACCGGAAGCGGACTGTGTTCGCCGGCAAGAGACAGTGGGCTTATGACGGGTGATATAATTGATAAAATTAACGGTGAAGAAGTAAATAAAACTACCGATATTACTGAAATTATCTCCCGTGACTATAAAAAATATGAATTAAGTATAATTCGCGGCGGTGAAACTATTATCATAGAGATAAAACCCGTCAAGGAAGTCTCTAAAGGCGGAAAGAGGCTCGGCGTTTTAGTAAAAGACTCTTTAAACGGAATTGGCACCGTAACCTATATTGACCCAATAAATAAAAAATTTGCGTCGCTCGGCCATTCTGTGACCACCGCAGACGGAAAGCTTGTGACTATAAACGGCGGCACTATTTATAACAGTATTATTTACGACGTTAAAAAGGGGATTAGAGGAACCCCGGGTGAATTGTGCGGTGCGTTCGATAACGGAAGTATAATCGGGAAAGCGGAAACGAATTGCCCGTGCGGAGTATATGGAACGATTTCAAGCGATTACGATTGTTCTAAGCTGATTAAAATTGAAAAAACATCGATGGATAACGCACACATCGGTTCGGCTTATATATACTCGACAGTTTACGGCAGTCAGCCTGAAAGGTATGAAATATCTATTGCCAAAGTTGATAAAAATAATAAAGATAACAGAAATTATGTAATAAAGGTAGAGGATGAAAAGTTGATTGCTCTCACCGGCGGCATAGTACAGGGTATGAGCGGAAGCCCCATAATACAGGACGGCAAGCTTATAGGCGCCGTAACCCATGTGTTCTTGAATGATCCGACTCGCGGCTATGGCATAGGGATAGATAATATGTTAGGTTCATATTAATTATGATTTCCTCATAGATTAAAATATGAGGAAATCATTTTTTTGCGAATATAAACCAGATAAAAAATTCTTGATTGCTTTTGCAATAACTTTAATTTGCGCCATTATATGTGGCATAGTACTGTATAAACCTGTTACATGCAATGAGTATTTCAGAAATTTTACAGCCGAATATGTTTATAATGCCTTTAATTTTAAGAATGCGGCAATATTATTGCCGCATTTACTTGCGGATTTAATATATCTTTATATCCTGTTTTTTATTTGTTATTTTACGAAATTCAAATACGCAGCCCTGTCTCTTATTTTTATAAGGGGGATCTTCATAGGAGTATATTCTGTACTGCTTGTCGCAGTTTGCTCATTCAGCGGCGTACTTGTATTGCTGCTTATTTTTCTTCCGTCAAATCTAATTCCGATAGCTTTTTGTCTGATTATTATGGAGTGCTGTAAACTTTTCGATAAAAAATTTGCGGTGGCCGTACCTGCGGTACTTTCTGTTTTGAGTTTAATAATACTTATCTTGCTTTTGAACGTTTTGTTCAGAATTATTATTATAATCGTATAATAACTTCATAGATTGGCATACTAACGGTATGAAAAAGATTTGTACATTACTTTTAACAGCCTGTTTGGCGGTAAGCGGAGGCGTTTTGCCATTAAAAACAGCTAATGCGGAAACCTCTGCCGGACTTACAATAGGTTGTAAATCGGCTTACCTTATGGATAGCCATTCGTGCGAATGTGTTTACAGCTATAATGAAACGCAGAGAATGCCGATTGCAAGCGTTTGCAAGGTTATGACGCTTACGCTGATTTTTGACGCTATCTCCTGCGGGCAGTTGGATTTAAGCGATAACGTTACCGTCAGTGAAAACGCTTCCGGCATGGGAGGCTCTCAAGTTTTTCTTGAAAACGGCTATGAATATCCGGTTGAACAGCTTATAAAGAGCATAATAGTGTGTTCGGCTAATGACAGTTGCGTAGCTCTTGCCGAAACGGTTGCGGGAGGTGAAGCTGAATTTGTTGCACGAATGAATAAGAAAGCCGAGGAACTCGGTTGCACAAATACACTGTTTTCAAACTGCACGGGGCTTCCCAAAGAAACACAATATTCCTGCGCCCGCGACGTTGCCGTCATGTTTTCAAATCTGATTAAATACGATGATTATTATCGATTCAGTAAAATATGGCTGGAAGATTTTCGGCACCCCGATAATAGAGTTACTTCCATGACTAACACTAATAAACTTATCCGCAAATATTCTTCCTGCGACGGCGGAAAAACGGGCTTTACAAATGAAGCCGGCTTCTGTCTTGCCGCAACCGCGAAAAAGAATAATCTTCGTCTTGTTTCGGTTGTATTGGGCGCGGATTCAAGCGATAACAGATTTACTTCAACGGTACAAATGTTCGACTACGGTTTTGCAAATTATAAAAATATGATAGTTCTGGATAAGGACGTCACGTTAAACGACGAGTTTGCCGTACGCGGCGGTAAAAAAGAGAGCGTTGCCGTCAGACCGGAACGGAACAGCTATGTTTTTGCATCCGTTAACAGTACGCCCGAAGTTACGCATAACGTTAAAATTTTTGATATTAAAGCCCCCGTGGAGCGCGAACAGAAGGTGGGAGAAATAGAAGTTTTCCGTGACGGTATATTGGTAGATACTGTAAACGTCATTGCCGCCGAAAGTATTGCCAAAGCTAACTTCGGCGACTACTTCAAGCGCAATGCGGCGGAATGGGCATTATAACGCCATTTAAATAATTTTTTGTCGAACGGAGTAGAATTATTTTCTTCTCCGTTTTTTGCATTACGATTAATAATAGCAATTTATTTGACTATTTTAAGCAGATTTGATAAAATGTTTACAAAATTATAAAAAGACATCGGAGCCGACATGAACGAACGCAAAACGTTAAAAATAAATGAAGAAGGACACCTTGAAATAGGGGGTATGGATACGGTAAAAATAGTCGAAAAATTCGGCACGCCCCTATATGTTTTTGATGAGGCGCATATTCGCGATATGATGCGCGTCTATAAAGACACGATTGTTAGTGAATATGACGGAAACGGTCTTGTTTTATATGCCTCTAAAGCTTTTTCATGTAAAGCCATGTATGCAATAGCCGCATCCGAAGACGTTGGTGTTGACGTTGTTTCGGGAGGAGAGTTATATACTGCATTGCAAGCAGGTTTCCCCGCAGACAAAATATATATGCACGGCAACAATAAACTTCCACGTGAAATGGAATATGCCCTTGACAGCGGAGTCGGAACCATTGTTATCGATTCATTCCGGGAAGCCGATCTTTTAGACGCCCTCGCAAAAAAACATAATACCGTTCAAAACGTTCTTGTCCGTATTAATCCCGGGGTTGAGGCGCATACACACGAATTTATACAGACGGCTCGTACCGACAGCAAATTCGGTTTTTCAGTTTCGGACGGAACAGCTAAAAAAATAACGGAGCACATTCTTTCCAAAAAGCACCTGAATTTAACAGGCTATCACTGTCACATAGGTTCGCAGATTTTTGAAAAGCAGTCCTTTGTTCTTGCGATAAATAAAGTCATGGATTTTGCTGCGGAAATGAAAAATCAGCTTAATTTTTTAATGCGTTGTCTGAATATCGGCGGCGGATTCGGCGTTTGGTACACCGACGACGATCCAAAAATGCAACTTTCCGATTATAAAGATTTTCTAAAAACCATGATTGTAACCATAAAGGCAAAGGCGGCGGAATATTCTATGAGGCAGCCTTTCCTTGTTATAGAACCCGGACGCTCCATTGTAGGAGAAGCGGGTATAACCCTTTATACCGTGGGTTCGGTAAAAAATATTCCCGGAGTTAAAAAATATCTTGCAGTGGACGGCGGTATGTTCGATAATCCCAGATATGCTCTTTACCAATCAAAATATACCGTTATGCTTGCCAATAGAGCTAAAGCGCCTTGTACCGAAAAGGTTTCAATTGCAGGCAAATGTTGCGAAAGCGGAGATCTTATAGCGGTTGACGTTCCCATGCCTGAAACTTACAGCGGCGATATAATTGCCGTATTAACGACGGGCGCATACAATTATTCCATGGCAAGCAACTATAACAGAAACTTTATCCCTGCGGCTGTACTTGTCAATAACGGAGAAGCGGAATATATAATAAAACCTCAAACCTATGCCGATCTTGTAAGAAACGACGTTATTCCTGAAAGGTTATTAAATAAAAGAAGATAATGGACTATATTTTAACTCTTATAGCGGGAGCTATAGCCGTAATATTTATATTTTCCCCGCATGAATTTGCGCACGCTTTCGTAGCCTATAAAAACGGCGACGCGACGGCTAAGGCGGAAGGAAGGCTTACGCTGAATCCGATAAAACATCTCGATCCCGTGGGTTACGCTTTGTGTATTCTCACGGGGTTCGGCTGGGCAAAGCCCGTTCCGATTTATCCGCCGAATTTCAGAAATTACAAGCGCGGATTGTTCCTTACTGCCATTGCCGGGGTGGTTACTAACTATATAATTGCGTTTTTTGCCTATCCGCTTTATTTGCTTGTTTACAATTATGTGTATATTGCCAATTATGAATTTTTGATGGCAAACGAAATTTTGTATTACCTCGTCGAAATACTACGTTACGCTCTTTTTTATATATATGCCTACGGCATGATGGTATTCGTTTTCAACCTGTTGCCCTTAAATCCGCTCGACGGGTTCAGGGTAGTGCAGGCGTTCACGCGCGAAGTCAATCCGGTGCATAGGTTTTTAAAGAATTACAGTACCTATATTCTTATAATACTCGTCCTTGAAAGCTACCTCTGCACGATGCTGGTTAATTACGCAGGATTGCAGTTTATGGAATATTTTGATATACTCGGATATCTGCAATGGTTTGCGCTCAATGTTATCGGCTATCCGATTACGGCGCTATGGAATTGGGTCTTTACTTTTTTGCCCGTAATATAGGTGATTTATGGCACAAAATATCGATAATTTCGAATCCGTCGTGGATTACGATACCGTTCTCGACGTTTTTGAAGGTCCGCTTGATCTGCTTTTGCACCTCATAAATATCGCTCAGATAAATATAGAGGACGTGTTCGTTTCAAAAGTGACGGAACAGTTTTTAAACTACATAGAATATATGAAAACTCATTCCGGACACGACGTGGACAAAGAGAGCGAATACCTCGCCCTTGCGGCGCAGATTATATATATTAAGTCAAAAAGTCTTGTGCCCATAGTTGAAGTTGCGGGCGAAGAGATGGGTGACGCGGAAGAAGAAAAGCGCGACCTTATAGAACAGCTTAAACAACGCGAATTTGAGCTTATCAAGAACGAAACTCCCAAACTCAAAGACCTTGAAACTTTCGGCTATGTGTTCAAATCTCCCGATCCGTCCATAAAAGGAGAACGGGTAGTCTTTAAGGATTTCACCGTAGACGGTTTATTAAAGGCTTTTGCCGATTTGCTTTTGAGAAACGAAAGCATGCAGCGCGAAAAGGATAAAGTCAAAGAAATTCCCAAAGACGCGTTCACCGTTGAAGAAAAGGTGGCGTTCATAAGAGATAAATTGATAAACGGGCAAAGCGTGGCGTTTGATACGCTTTTCACCACATACTCGAGAAACGAAATTATTACGACGTTTCAGGCGATACTTGAAATGTTAAAGTTGCAATACATTAATATAGAGCAAAAGGATTGTTTCGGGCAGATAATTTTAAAACTCAATCCCGAATGGGATTTAAAGGATATCGAAAGTGACAAATTTGACGAATATAATTGAGGCGGTGGTTTTTGCCTCGGGCGAGGCGGTGCCCGTAAAATACATAGTAGAAAAACTCGGTTGCCCTTTAAAAGACGTAAACGCCGCCGTAAGCGAACTGAAAGAAAAATATTCCGAAGATTGCGGCATACAGCTTCTTACATTTAACGGCAAACTTCAATTCGCGTCTAATCCAAAATACAAACAGCAGATATCTGAAGTTTTAATCCCCATAAAAGAGAAGGAATTTACTCGCACTATTTTGGAATGCGCCGCCATCATTGCCTATAAACAGCCTATAACTAAACCCGAGCTTGAAGAGATAAGACAAGTAAGTTGCGATTATGCGATCCGTATGCTTCTCGAACTCGGAATGATAGAGCCTTGCGGAAGAAAAGACGCCGTCGGCAAACCCATACTGTACGCCACTACCGATAATTTCTTAAAGAGATTTAAATTGAATTCGATTGACGAGTTACCCGATTATGACGAACTGATGGCGCAGATAGCCGAACTCAACAGTAATATCTACAATGACGATGAAGAGAACGCCAACTATCTCTATAAAAAAGACGAATATGTTGAAGACGGCGGAAGTAAGGAAGAGAAAAAAACAAAGATGTCTAAAAAACCTACCGCAAAAAGCGAAAATGTTAAAACAACGGAAGATGGTTTTGAAATACCTGATTTCATATCGGATGACGATGACGTAATAAAAATAGATTAAAAGGACAGCGGAGGCGTTTAAAAATGCTTCCGCTCTACTTTTAGCAAATCACAGTATAAATAGTTAAACTTTACAGATAATAATACCATGACAGCGCTCGTCTGGCTTGCCGCCGCCGGTTTTGCAATTGCGGTATTTCCCATTCATGTTTATAATTATATTTATATAAACACGGCAGATAAATACCTGAGCCTTAATGCAGGATTGTACGGAAAAATTAATTTTATCAACGTTAACAGCGTAAAAAATAATCCGTCAAAGATGCAGGTAAACGGTAGAAATAAAAGCTTTGACGCAGGAAAAATTAAGATGAGCGCTTATAAGATTTTTAACAGCGTATGTATTTATAAAATCGTTCAACTTGGCGACTACGGTTTGAAAAGCGACAAAAACGCCTACGTTGCGTTAGCCCAAAACGGGCTTACAACTGCATTATATAAAATCATTCAAAGTAGCGGTCATTATGCAAAATTGCGCAATTATACCGTATTTAACGCCGAGCATGACCATTTTATCTATTATGCCAAGGCTGTAACCATTATAAATCTGATGGTCATAAGCAAAATAATTATGATACTTTTAACGGAGAAACTAAATGAACACAAAAATTAAAAAAAGTAGGGACAAAGATTTTGAAGCGTCTACAATACCCGTAGATAAAATAGCCGACGCGGATACAGTGATTGGTAAATCGATAATAACCGTAAGCGGAACGCAGGTAATACCTCTTTCTTCCGTAACGGTAGTAAATCTGAGCGGCGGCGGTGAATACGGCGATATCAAAACGTTTAAAGAAACCGACGGTTTCAAACTTGCAGGCGGTAACGGTACGGTTATAACGGTAAAACCCAAAGGTTTCCTTGTGGACGACGGTAAAGGGTGCAGACTTTTGAGAATGGAAGACAGCCCGATAGATACTTTAATAGATAAAACCGGTAATCTTGTACAAAGAATTTCAGACAATGCTTAAAAAAATATTTTTATTTACAATAGCCGCTTTATTTTTCTGTTTATTGCCGGAAACATTTAAAGCTTCACCTGCTTCTGCGGACGCTGCGGCGGAAATTGCCATGGAACTTTGTACGGGTACCGTTCTTGAAGAGAGAAATGCCGACGTAAAGTTGCCTATGGCAAGCACAACAAAAATTATGACGGCAATAGTAATAATTGAGGATTGCGATTTAGACGAGGTATTGACCGTTCCTGACGCTGCGGTAGGAGCGGAAGGTTCAAGTATTTATCTGAAAAAAGAGGAAGAAATCGACGTCAGAGATCTGTTGTACGGTTTAATGTTGCGTTCGGGCAATGACAGCGCCGCCGCGCTTGCTATCCATCATAGCGGAAGCATAGAAAAATTTGTTGAAATAATGAATGAAAAAGCGAAGATAATAGGAGCCGTAAATACTCACTTTAAAAACCCCAGCGGACTTCCCGACGGCGAACATTTTACTACCGCAAGCGATCTTTGCAAAATAGCCTGCTATGCAATGCAAAATCCCGTTTTTAAACAATTGGTTTCAACAAAAAGTTATCAAGGCAAATACAGAAATTACTCCAATAAAAATAAAATGCTGTTTAATTATGACGGTGCAAACGGCGTTAAAACGGGATATACCTTAAATGCGGGGCGTTGCCTTGTGACTTCTGCCGAGCGCAACGGAATGGATATTGTCACAGTTGTATTGAATTGTCCCGATATGTATGAGAGGAGCGCTGAGATCCTTAATACATGTTTTGCAGACTATCAATTGATAAAATTGGACGAAAACGCAGTTTTTATGTGTAACAGAGTACTTTGCAAAATTGAAAAATCAACTCCATTTGTTACAAAAATATCGGATAATCTTCAATATAAAACGGTTCCGGGCAACGATATAAACAACATAAAAAAAGATGAAAAAATAGGCGAACTTCAAATTTACGGAGAAAATAACTTGATTTTTAAGTTAAATTTATATAGTATAATGGATAAATAAATCAAGGAATCCGAATAAATGAGAATCAATAAATTCCTCGCCCAATCGGGCGTGGCGTCAAGAAGGGAATGCGACAAATTAATAGAAGAGGGTAAAGTATTCGTTAACGGAAAGAAAGCGTCTATCGGGATGGAAATTTCCGACGACGATGAAGTATTTGTGAACGGCAGCAAAGTTTCCGTTAAAAACAATGAATATTATATTCTGAATAAACCCAAAGGCTATATTTGCTCCGTTTCCGATGACAAGGGCAGAAAGACCGTTCTTGATCTTATGCCTTCAAACGTCGGGCGCATATATCCCGTCGGCAGACTTGATTATGACAGCGAAGGATTGCTTATTCTCACCACTGACGGAGAATTGGCTCAAAAGCTTACACACCCTTCGAACGAAGTTCCCAAAACTTATCTTGTTAAAATTGAAGGGACGATTACAGAAGCCGGGTTAAACCCCATACGCAGCGGAATCGAAATAGAAGGCGGGTACGTCACTAAAAAATGTAAAGCGCACATAGTGGAAACCAATAAAGAGTATACCAAAATACACGTTACATTGACCGAGGGCAAGAACAGGGAAATAAGAAAAATGTTTGCCGCAATCGGACGCGAAGTTACTTTATTGAAAAGAATAAAGATTGGTGAACTCACTTTACGCGGGCTTGACAGGGGGGCTTACAGAAAGCTTTCCAAACAGGAAGTGGCGTATCTGTATTCAATATAAAGAAATCCACCAT